>CAYQXC010000001.1:0-35228 GCA_964421545.1 uncultured archaeon
CAAAGGAGAATGAAACTCCTTTAGAATGTGCCAAGAGAGAAATTCTAGAGGAGGTTGGAGTCACAGCCACTGAGCTTGAGAAGAACGGTGTCATAACTTTTTTCAAAGGCGACGAGTTGTTTACAACCTGTAATGTTTTCAAGATAAAGAATTTTAATGGAAAGCCTAGGGAAAGCAGAGAAGGTATTGTCAAGTGGTTTGATTTTAATGAGATACCATTCAAACAAATGTGGCCTGACGATAAATTTTAGATGCCTTTGCTTTTTCAAGGAAAAAAATTTGAAGGCATCTTTCATTTTGACAATGAATTAAAGGAAATTTTAGATTATAAGGTAAACGTGGTTTAGATGGTTGTGAGAAGAAGAAAAAGGATTACAAAGTTGAGGGGAAGCAGGACCCAGGGTTTTGGCAGTCATAAGAAGCACAGGGGGGCAGGCTCAAGAGGAGGAAGGGGCAAGGCAGGCTACAAGAAACACAAGAAGTCATGGATAACAATAAACGACCCCGATTACTTTGGCAAGAGAGGGTTCAAGGTTCCGGTTGGAGCGAAAAAGCAAACCATAGCAATCACGCTAAAGGACATTGACCTTCTTGCGAAAAAGTTAAACAAGACTGAGATTGATGTTTCTGAGTTCGGATGCGACAAAGTCCTGTCAACAGGAAAAGTAACCCAGCCTTTGACGATAAAGGCAAAGAAGATTGTTGACAAGGCAAAGAAGAAGATAGAGGAAGCTGGCGGAAAGGTGATAGAGAATGCTTGATTGGGTAGGGCTTGCAGAAAGAATACCAACTGTTGCCAGCCCAGTCCAAAAGCTCAACTTCAAGGAAAAGGGCAAATGGACACTTGTAGTGTTAATCTTATTTTTCACACTGGGCTCAATAACAATCTGGGGTGTGAATCCTGACGCTGTCGCACAGTTCGAGTTCTTGGAAATTGTTTTCGGTTCCAAGTTCGGATCACTGATAACATTGGGTATCGGTCCTATTGTAACTTCCTCGATTATACTGCAGCTGATAGTGGGGAGCGGCATAATCAGTTGGGACCAGACAACAGAGGACGGGAAAAGAAAATTCAGCGCCGCGCAGAAGCTCATGACAATCGCTTTCTGTTTCATACAGGGAGTAGCATATGTGATAGCAGGAGCTGTCCCTCCGGCAAGCCCGGACGCTTTACTAATGGTTTTTGTTGTACTGGAGCTGGCTTTCGGCGGAATAATAATAATGTTCATGGACGAGGTTGTTTCCAAGTGGGGCTTCGGTTCAGGAGTATCGCTTTTCATAGCAGCAGGCGTTGCAAAGACAATAGTACTTAGGACCTTCAACCCGCTGAGCCAGGCAGGGGCGCTTCCCGACCTTGATATGGGTGAGCTTCCAGCAGGAATAATACCAGGCTTCATAGCCTCGTTCATAGAGGGCACGCCGCTTTTCATTAACTTGCTCCCGCTCATAGCGACTGTGGTTGTCTTCATAGTGACAGTCTACATTCAGAATGTGAGGGTCGAGATACCAATGGCGTTCTCAATGCCCTTTGGAAAATTCTCCGCAAGAAGATGGCCGCTGAAATTCCTCTACACCTCCAACATTCCAGTTATTCTTACATCGGCTGTTGTGGCTAATCTGCAAGTGGTAGGAAGGATACTATACCAGAGGGGAGTCACCTTCTTGGGGGTTTACGATTCTCAGGGAAGGCCCACTGAAGGCATCATGTATTTTCTTTCCGCTCCAACAGGAGAGGTTGGAATAATGATTGTCACTGTGCTTGCAAGCGTTTTGGCTCTGCTGTTCGCCTATATTGCAATCAGGACATGGAAAAAGAGCGCGTTGAGGATGAGCGTTGTTGGAGCGATAATCGGTTTAATCTTGGGATATTTCCTGATTTCATTTTATAACATTGCCACAATAACAACAACAAGCGTTGTCAGGGCCCTGATATACATGTCAGTCTTCATAATCGCTTCGGTCATATTCTCAATTTTCTGGGTGAACACTGCTGGCATGGACGCCAAGTCAGTGTCAGACCAGTTCAAGTCGTACTCAATACTGATTCCCGGCTTCAGGCATGACCCTAGGATAATCGAGAAGGTCCTTAACAGGTACATACCTGCCCTGACTATTCTGGGCGGGGCATTTGTCGGATTCTTGGCGACCTTTGCAGATTTGACGTCAGCAATAGGAACTGGAACGGGAATTCTGTTGGCTGTTATGATTATTTATCAGTTCTACGAGCAAATAATGTCACAACACAGGGACGATATACCCCCTGTCATAAGGAGATTCCTAGGTGCTTAAAATGAAAATAGTCATGCTGGGTGTAAAGGGTTCTGGAAAGGGAACCTATGCTTCAAGGCTAAGTCCATTATTGGGAATACCTCACATATCCACAGGAGACATATTCCGGGAAAACATAGAAAGAGGAACAGAATTAGGCAAGAAAGTGGAAGAATTTGCTAATAATGGAAAGTTTGTTCCTGACAACATAACAATAGAGATTGTAAAACAAAGATTGCAAGAACAGGATTGCAAGAACGGCTTTATTCTTGACGGCTTCCCAAGAACACCCGCCCAAGCAGAAGGCTTGGACAAGATTGAGAACATTGATTTTGTTATATTTCTTGATGTTCTTGAGGACGTAATAGTAAGGAGAATATCGACCAGAATCACATGTAAGAAATGCAAAACAATTTATAACAGCGCGAACCTAAAACCTAAGAAAGAGGGCGTTTGCGACAAATGCGGGGGAGAGCTCTACCAGAGGGACGACGACAAGCCGGAAATAGCAAGGAAGAGAATCGAGGAAGATGAGAAAAATTTAAAACCTTTGTTGGACTATTACAGAAGCAAGGGAATACTGAAAACAGTCAAGTGCGCTAATTTCGACGACCCCCCAGAGATTTATGTTAACAAGATATTAGAGATATTAGGTGTGAAAAAATGACACTGATAGGCTTGCATCCTCTGATAGAAGAAGTTTTGCTAGCCTCTGGCATGGTCTTCATCACAACGCTTTTCTACAGGTTTCTTATGGACCAGGAAAAGATGAGGGAATTGAAAAGACAGCAGAATGAGAAGCAGGAAAAGATGAAAGAGTTGCAAAAAACAAACCCAGGAGAGGCGAACACTGTTATGAAAGAGATATTGGGCATCACCAACAAACGGAACAAGTTGATGATGAAGCCCATGCTCGTAACTTTGATTGTTGTTGGGTTGGCTCTGTCTTGGATGAGCGGGGTGTATTCTGATTTTATTCCGCTTTTGCCTTTTGCTTGGCCGAGCTTTCTGAGCTGGCTTATAGGTGTCGAGGGTTGGATAAAGCCTTGGCTGGCATGGTACATAGTGGTTTCATTTCCTCTGAATTCCATTTTCAGGAAGATATTGGGTGTTGAATTATGAGAAACTCAAAGTCAATAAGAAAAGTAAAGGTAAAGGCCCCGGGAGGGCACACTGTCATTCATTTAAAGAGAAAGAAGCCCAGCTATGCCAAGTGCAAGGAATGTGGTGAGAAGCTGAACAGGGGAAAGCTAAGCGTCAAGAAATTGAAGAACCTGCCAAAGACCAAGAAAAGGCCAGAGAGGCCCTTCCCAGAGCTGTGCTCAAGATGCATGAGGAAGCACTTTAAGGAGAAGGTGAGGTAGATGTACGAGGCAGGGAGAATCTGTTTAAAGATTGCTGGCAGGGAGGCCGGCAAGTACTGCGTTATTGTTGAGAGTGTTGACGACAACTTTGTCATGATAACAGGACCAAAGGCAGTAACTGGTGTTAAGAGGAGAAAGTGCAACATCGATCACATAGAGCCAACAGAGAACAAGATTGATATTGCTTCCAAGGCTGACGATGCTTCTATCGAGGGTTTGTGGAAGAGCTCTGGTCTGGTTGAGAAGCTCGAGATAAAGGTTCCTGTAAAAAGAGAATTCAAGAAGAAGACCGAAGAAGTGAAAAAGAAGAAGTGATTTTATTTATTTTCTAGTTTTGCCTTCTTCAAAACACCTTTAATATAATCTGTTTTCATTTTTGTGTATTTTTTCCTTTTTTCGCCAGCTTTTTTGGCCCACATCTTCTTTAAAGAATAATATCTTTTTGCTTCATCTGGATGCTTTCTTAGATAATCTCTGAACATGAGATGATTCTTATAATTATTTGAAGTCTTCCACATGAGATGCAGGAAAATGCGAACTTTCCTCTTCTTAAAGATGCGTTCCCTACTAAAGAACATCCTATACTTGTCTCCACCTTTCTCGCTGTATGAATATCCTATAGATTCTAATTTTTTAAAAGTCTTATTAGTTATTCTTTTATTCGGAGCTAACAATTGGATATCAACAATATTTTTTCCTCCCAATCCAGGAACAGCTGAACTTCCAACATGTTGGATTTCAAATCCTCTGCCAAGATTTTTAACTAGAAAATCCCTTTCTTTTTTGTAATAATCTGGCAGTTTGGAATCGTAAGGTTTTATTACTATTGATTGTTTCATAATTTAGAATATGTTATTTTGATATAAATCCTCTTCCCACGTTTCGGCTTTCACTTCGTTTATGCCCATTCTTCTCAGCTCTATATTTGCCTTTTCCTCTGGAACGTCCTTGAACAGGACAATGGTTCCCCTGTGGCCGAACTTCTCCCACCCAGAATTTTTTAATTTATCAATTATCTCTGACAGCCTTTTGGCCTTTTCAGGGGGCTTCCAGTCAAACTCGTTTATCAGAATTTCCATCATATTTCTGAATAAAAAGCTGGTATGGATAAAAAACACTTACCACTACAAGTGGTGGCCAGACTTTATTTAAGTATCCTGAATACAAATTAATCTTATCCATGGGTTGGCTAATAAAAAAGCACGAGGCGTCCCTGACAGATTCTGGCTGTTATCCTGGGGCAAGGCCTTTAAAGGAATACATAAATAACGGCATAATAATTCTTGACAAGCCTTCAGGTCCCACTTCCAACCAGATTGACAGCTGGGTCAAAAAGATTTTAAACATCAATAAATGCTCCCATGCAGGGACCTTGGATCCTAGGGCATCAGGAGTTCTGGTAATAGCAATAGAGAACGCGACCAAGCTGATGCCTATATTGCTGTCCTCTAAAAAGGAATATGTTGGCGTAATACACCTGCACGAGGACGTTGGCAAGGAAAAAATCCAGAAGGTCTTCAAAGACTTCAAGGGAAAGGTAAAGCAGCTTCCTCCTCTAAAGTCTGCTGTTGCTAGGAGAGTTAGGGAAAGGGAAATATACTATTTGGAGATATTGGAGATTGACGGCAGAAACATTCTTTTCAAGGTTGGCTGCGAGGCAGGTTTCTATGTTAGGAACTTAGCTGTTGATGTTGGGAAAAAACTGGGAGTAAAATCACACCTGCAGGAGCTGAGGCGGACCAAAAGCGGAAGCTTTACAGAAGAGGAAACAATAACTTTGCAAAAATTGAATGATGCGGTTGAGGAGGATAGAATTAAGGAAGTTGTTCATCCTATGGAAATAGCTGTTGAGACAATAGGGAAGGTGGTTGTTTCTGACACGACAATAAGCAACATAACCAATGGGTCTCCTCTCTATGTCGGGGGAATAAGCAGATTTGAGGACAACATCAAGAAGGGAAGTTGGGTCGGTATGTTTAGTTTAAAGGGGGAGTTGATCGCGATAGGAAAGGCTTCAATGTACTCCAAGGACATTCTCAAGAAAAACAAGGGCCTGGCAGTCAAGGTTGACAGGGTCCTTATGAAGAAGGGGACATATCCCTCAGCTTGAAAATAATCTGGCATGGTCTTTTGAATAATAGTAAATAACCTTTTTCTTGACAGTCTGTGCTCCAAGCCTGTTGATTATTATGAATACGGCTGCGGCAAATACGACTACAACGATTATTGGAATTATATAATTAAACTCCTCTTTTTTCTCTTGTGTTGTCAAGGTGTATTCCTCGGAGCTTGACCATTCACCATCAGTGTCGTTGACAAAGACTCCCCATCCTATGACAAGTCCTGTGGTAAGGTTCAAGTCCTTTAGAACCTCGACATAGTCCTCTGTTCCTGACAGCGGTGACCAAGAGTCGTTCGCCCATGTTCCGCTGTTGTTCGTGGAGAATATGAAGCCGGACAGGCCATTGTCATCCCTCACTTCTATTGTAAAAAGAACCTTCTCTCCTGCGACGCTGTTGTTTGCAATATGAGAGGAGTAGTAAGGAGGCGTGTTGGGAACAGGCTCCTCATAGCGAACAGTCAGCGCCATCTGGGATGTTGCTATTTTTGTTTTGCTGTCCGCCTTTCCAGTTGCCCTTATCTCTGTGTAATACTTTTTCACGTTAGCGTCTGAGGGGATTTCAAGATTTACTTTTACTATTACTGACCCTCCAGTAAGCAGGGCAGCGGGTATATTTTCCAATGTGTACCAGCTGGAATCAATGCCTGTCAAGCTGATTTGTATTTCAGTGATGGTCTCGTCCAGAGTGTTTGATAGATTGAAGGTTCCCTCTCCGCTTTCCCCGACATTTATTCTTGGGGATGAAACCTGAGTTATCTTGAACTCCTTTTTGACAGTATCTTCAACATCAGTGCTTGATAGAACTATTATGGTTGCATTTAAGGACTGCTCCGAATAGTTCTGCGTCCCGTCAGTTTCGCAGATGTATTTGTAGGCTCCCACATCAAGGGTTGAGACGTCAGTCCTTGACAATGAGCTTGTATTTCCAATTAAAGTCTCATTCCTGTAGAGCTTGAAATCACCAATGTCAACCTGTCCCGTGTTGGAATAGCATGTTACCACTGTTGTTGTTCCGTTCTTGACCTCCTTATACGGAACGTAGAAAGTCAGTGCAAAGGCCTTGTAAATCCTGTAGTCCTTCTTAGTGGTGTTGCTGCCCATACCAGAGCCGTCCTTGGCAAACCACTTGTAATATATGTTCCTAGCTCTCAGGTCCGTAAGGTTTATCCAATATACATCACCATCATTATTAATCTTGGGAGTCGTGCTTGTCGTGTAGTTTTTCTTGGAGCCCGTAAAATTGGACTCAAACTTGACCTCAGTCAGGTCCGCGTCAAGACAGTTTATTTGGAAGTTATATGTCCCGTTCTGGGAATATGTTGAGCTGTATATCGGGTCTGTGGTCTCGCCTGAGAATCTCGGAGCAAGGTTGTCAAAATAATGAGTTGTTGAGGAAGATGTGTAGTTCTCATCACCATCCCAGCTTCCTGTAAGAGTGAAAAAACCTTGGGAAGAGAGGTTCACTATTTTGTATATGACCGAGTTATGGTCCTCAATATCTAAACCAGGGTAATTGGAGTTCAGGCGAACAGTCTTTCCCGGCATGCCCAAATAGACAGTGAAGTTGGCCATCTTGTTATGCTTATAGCTTCTGTTGCCCTGTGTCCCGTTCAACATTAAGACTATGGGAACTGATGAGTTCTTTGAAACAGAGTAAGTTTCTGAAAAGGTTATGACATCGATTGTGTTGTTTACAAACCACTTGTAGGAGTAGGTTCCTGCTGCCAAGTCTGTTAGGTTGTAATAATAAACATCAGAGATGTTGGTTGCAGTGTAGTTGTCTGCCTGGTTCCACTCGAAAACAACACCAGAGACATCTGTTATGTCATCCACTTTTATCTGAAAGCCATAATTTCTTCCTGGAGCGTATTCTGAGCCTGAAGGGACAGAAGTGCTGGTCTCAACAGCCTCTGCTATTATAACCAAGCTCAAAAGAAATACAAACAAACCCAACAAGAGCAATTTCATATTAATATATAAGAGATATCATAAATTAAAAATAAGGTGAATATATGTTTTTGAGAAAAAAGAAAAAAACTGTAAAAAGAAAAGCGACAAAGAAGAAGGCCAAAAGAAAGACGTCAAAGAAGAAGCCAGCTTTCGGTGGCTACATGATAAAGCCGGACGCAAACTTTGCAAAGATAGTCGGGAGCAAGCCGTTGTCCCCATCACAGATGACAAAGAATATCTGGGCCTACATCAAGAGAAAGAAGCTTGGAAAAAGATAGAATTATATTTTTAATCGGAAAGTGCAATTTCTGTAAGATTTAAAAATGTAGGAACATCTAAAATTCTTAGGCCGCTGTGGCAGAACCAGGCAAATGCGCCAGACTTGAGGACAAATGATTAGATGGCTTGACTCTGATTAGCGGAGAATGAAGAGTGATAGGCGAAATGATGTCAAGTTATCTGGTGCCCGCAAGGGCTTGCAGGTTCAAATCCTGCCGGCGGCGCCTCTTTTTTTATTTAGAAAAACAAATAGAACTATATGGTATTTTTAGCTCAGGCCATTCCAACTTCAGTAGATTCAATTATCCCACTCATTATTAACATTGGCTTCAACGCAGCGACAGTCTGGCTGAGCGCGCAGCTTGTCACAGGCAGCGCGTCATTGAAAGGCGCACTCATATTCTCTGTGCTGACATACATTGTTCTCATTTTTTTGGCATTCATCCCCATCCCTACAATACCGATTGTCAGCCTTACAATCCTTGTCGAGGTTCTGATAAAGAGCCTCTTTGCCATGAAGTTCTTTGACACGGACTTCCGCAAGGGCATATCCATAGCGGGCGTGCAGACCCTGTTCGGCTTCATGCTTATTATACCCTACTTCTAGTCCTTACTTGGTCTTTACGCTGGAAACCTTCTTGGTTTTCTCCATCTTGGTGTCAAACCTTTTCATCTTTCTTCCCACTATGGAGACGCCAAGTGTAGAAACAACAACGCTTGCGATTATCACAACAATTATTATGTCAGGGAATATTTCTGAGCCTGGAATGTTGGATGCCCTTACAACCTCTGCAAGAACTGCTGCCGCCAGGCCCCTTCCCATGATGGATGTCATGAGCATCTTGTTGCCTTCAAGTATCTTGTCCTTGAATGAGACGGCAGTCACAGCAACATACCTTGAGGCAAGGAGAATGAGGGTTATTACTATGCCGAAAAATATGGCCAGGTAATTGTTAACAGCAAATATCAGGCCGATGAACACAAAGAAGAAAGTCCTTATGAAGAAAGACACCTGTGACTGGAACTTCTTCATGACCTTGCTGGCTTCCACACGCTCTTTTATTCCCAAGACCCTGAAAACCCTTATTCCATTACCTAGGACCAAGCCAAATGTAAGCGCGAATATGGCGCCGTTGCCTCCCAATGACTCTGTTATCGAGTAAAACAGAAGCACAACAGCCAGTGTCAGTATGTCATCGTATATTTCCTTCTTTATGAACCTCATTATTTTCAGCCAGAAGACCCCAAAGACCAGGCCTATAACAATGGCAATGGAGAATGCTCCCGCAATCTTGTTGCTCGCGTCGTAAAGGCCGCCGTTAACAGGGCTTATCAAGAACTGGAGAATGGTCAGGCCAAATACAACAACCAATGCGTCAGTAAATGCTGACTCGAGGCTCAGGATAGTGGATATCTTGTCATTGACCTTTACCCTCGTTATAAGAGGTATTACAACAGAAGAGCTTATGCCGCCCACTATTGCTCCCAGAAGCATGCCGTTCAGGAACTCCCACTGAAGAATGAAGTGTGTGTAGAATGTCACGAAGGACATTGAGAGGAAAAAGCCTAGCAGTGTAAGTGCTGTTGCTCTTGGGCTGTCCTGCAACACTTTTTTGATGTTAAGGTTGAGGCCGCCATCAAAAAGTATTATAACTAGAGCCAGAGATGCAAAAATCTCTGAGAGAGGACTTAGCAGGGTAGGGTCTATTACCTTGAATATCGGGCCCAACAGGAAGCCCACTGCCACAAGCAATATTATGTCAGGCACACTTGTTCTTTTAAATAGATAGTTTCCTATAAAACCTAAGATTAGGATTATGCCGGCAAGTGCGAATGTCAGAATGACGGACATAAATAAAATATCAGATAAGCCAAATATAAATCTTCCCAGAAATAAGATTTATAAACATTGGTCTTTATAATGAAAAAAGTGGTTTAATGGGAGTTACCAAAGTAAAGGACCCAAAAAAGAGCAAAGAGGGCAAGAAAAGCCCTGTGAAGAAAAAGGAAATTGTCAAAGAGAAGAAGGTCAGGAAGTCCATAGAGGGCGTTAGGGGAATTGTCAGGATTGCGGAAGTTGATTTGGACGGCAACAAGAAGCTGAAAAACTCACTGATAAGGATCAAGGGCATTGGGAAGACCTTGGCGTCTGCTGTTGTTATTTCTTCTGGCCTGGATCCTGATGCATATCTGGGTAGCCTGAACGAGGAGCAGATCAAGAAACTGGAGGATGTCATGAGGAACCCCCTGAATTACGGCATACCAAGGTATATGATTAATAGGAGGCTGGATCCAGCAACAGGTAAGGACATGCACTTGGTCAGTTCTCAATTAAGATTCTCTGTCAAGTCTGATATTGATGCAATGAGGAAGATGCGCTGCTACAAGGGAATCAGGCACGAGTTAGGGTTGCCTGTAAGGGGCCAGAGGACAAGGACAAGCTTCAGGGGAGGCAGGGCTGTGGGCGTTGCAAAGAAGAAGGAATTGAGAAAGGCGGCCAGAAAAGAGGCGCCCAAGGCAACTGGGACAAAGGCAGCGCCTGCAAAATCAGCCCCGGCAAAAGCAGTTCCAGCAGCAAAAGGCGGTAAAGGTAAAAAGTGATTGGATGAAAAAGTCAAGGAAAAAGTTTGGGAAGCCGCTGAGGCCATGGGACAAGACAAGATTAGAGGAAGAGAGAAAGATAGAACAGGACTATGGCTTGAGAAGGAAAAAGGAAATATGGAGAATAGAGTCAATCCTTAGAAACTACAGGAGAATAGCAAGGAACCTTGCAGCTACCACTGACAAGGAAAAGGAAAAGATACTTCTGGACAAGCTCTTCAAGATGGGTCTGGTCAGCAAGGGCGATGACTTGGATGATGTCTTGGCTTTGACAACTGAAAAGCTTCTTGAGAGGAGATTGCAGACTTTGGTGTTCAAGAGAGGCTTGGCATCAACCTCCAAGCAGGCAAGGCAGTTCATTGTCCACGGCCACATAGCTGTTGACGGCAGAAAGGTCAGGTGGCCAAGTATGATTGTTCCCCTAGCAGAGGAGAACAGCATAAGCTTTTATGAAAAAAGCAAGGTGAAAGGTGTTAAAATTGAGAAGAAGTCCTAGCGAAAATCTTAAGTGGGGCATAGCCCACATATTCAGCTCATCAAACAACACAATCATAACAATAACTGACATAACAGGAGCCGAGATAATAGCAAGGTTCTCGGCAGGAATGATGACTGACAAGGACAGGGAGGGGGGATCTCCATACCCTGCACTGCGTGCAGCATTAAAAGCTGCTGACACTGCCTTGGAGAAGGGAGTCAATGCTGTTCATATCAGGGTCAGGGCTCCCGGTGGAATAAAATCAAAGAGTCCCGGAGCAGGGGCGCAGCCAGCAATAAGGGCTCTGGCAAGGGCCGGCATGAGAATAGGAAGAATAGAGGACGTGACGCCTTTGGGACATGGCTTTATGAAGTCAAAGGGCGGCAGAAGGGGAAGAAGGATTTAAAAAGAGAAAATTAATAAGTAATGGTAACAATCTTTACTAAGTGATAGCTTGAAAGTGAAAATACTAGACAAAAACGACACAGAGATAAAATTCTTGTTAGAGGAGTCCAACCCGCAGTTTGCGAACGCCTTGAGAAGAATAATGATATCCGAAATCCCAATACTCACTGTCGAGTATGCGGATTTTATTGCAAACAATTCTGTTTTGTATAACGAGCTCATTGCGCACAGGCTGGGTCTGATACCCTTGGTTTTCGACAGCAAGAAGTTCCACTTCAGGGACAAGCACGACAAGGGCAAGACATGCTCCTTCTGCGAGGTGGTCTTTGCAATAAACAAGAAGGGACCCTGCGTTGTCTACACAAAGGACATGAAGTCGAGCAACCCCGACGTGAAGCCCCTCTATGACAACATTCCGATTGTCGAGCTGTTCGAGGGCCAGAACCTGAAGCTTGAGGCATCCGCATCCCTGGGAACAGGGAGGGACCACGCAAGGTACCAGTCAGCCATAGCGTCCTACAGGTATTTCCCGACAGTCAAGATAACTGGCAAGCTTGCCAATCCAGAGGAATGCGTCAAGGCGTGCCCAAAGAAAGCGCTTTCAATCAAAGGCAGCAAGGCGTCTGTTAATAATAATTGCGACTTGTGCAAGGAATGCGTCAACATCGCTAATCCCAAGGGAAGCCTGGAAATCAAGGGCGACCCAACAAGCTTCATATTCGATGTTGAATCTGTTTCTGGATTGAAGGCTGATGAGATTGTCTACCAGGCTGTGGACATCCTCAAGAAGAAGGTCAAGGCCTTTGGCAAGGAAGTCAAGAAAATAAAGGCTTAAATAATTAATCTTTGCAGTATTTTATAGTGATAGTAATGATGGATCCAAATTTAATTCCTACTGCTGTAATGTTTCTTGGTATTGGATATCCCTTTGCTGAGTATTTATCTTACACTGGCACAAAACATCTTCTTGAAACAGGGCAATGTAAATACGAAGAATTGCCGGGAATACGCAAGATATTTCCCGTTACTAGACTTAAATTGTATTTAGAAAGAAGAAAACAAAATAAAGACCAGTCATAATTTCAATTCAGCCAGAATAGCAAATTTATAAGCTTCTTCTCATATTTTTTAATCACGCGGAGGTAGCCAAGTCTGGTCAAAATGTCCGCAAAGCGAACATGATCACAGGCGCAGGACACTTGCTGTGCGATACTTAAGATCAGACGCTTAAGTTTTGAGGCAAGGCAACTTGCTAGAGATGAGATATCCTGTCTCTTAGTGGGTTCGTCGGTTCAAATCCGGCCCTCCGCACCATTTTTTTCACAAGGAGGGACGGAGTATATATTTTGTAAATTCTAAATTGATTTTATGAATAAAAAACCTGAAACTATAGAAGAACATTGGGATATTTTATACAGTAAATATCCAGAAGTTTATAATGAACTTGCTGCAAGTGAATATGCTGATGGAACAATAATCAAAACTGTTAGAAAAATAGTCAATCTAAAAAACAAGACTGTCGTAGATATTGGTTCTGGTACAGGATTGTCTACATTTGAGGTAGCCAAGCATGCTAAATTTGTCTATGGGATAGAACCAGAAAAAGCTATGAAAGTCAAAGCTGTTAAGAATGCTAAAAAAATGAATGTCAAGAATGTCAAGTTCTTGAAAGGACAAGCGGAGAAAATACCAATGAAAGATAATTCTGTAGACGTGGCAACTGCCTTTACAAGTATTCCTTCTAACTACTCTGATTTCTCTAACATACCAAAGATGGTTAAAGATGTTGTGAGAGAAGTTTCAAGAGTCGTTAAGAAAAATGGTTATTTTATTATAGCTAATCTGCCTCCCAAATGGGGCGGAGGAGAATTAGCACCTATTCTACATGGAAAAACCAGAGAAAGAAAGGGAAGTTTTGCTTCAATATTAGATAAAAGTCTAAGAAAAGGGTTCAAATACAAGGATATATTTGTTTATTCTAGATTCGGTTCATTAAAAAAGGCTTTAGAGGTATATGGATTCATTTTTGGTAAAAAAGCAATTTATTATTTGAAAAAACACAACAAATCAACAATAAAATGGAAATTCAGAATATACTACAAAAAGTTTGATTAAAATGTCAAAAGGAAGAGGGTTAAGGGAGAAACGCAGTTTCTCCTTATTCAAATCCGGCCCTCCGCACTCATTTTACTTGAGAACAAGCTTAACAAAAGCTTTAAAAATTTAAGAAATAAAACAGATTAACATGCCTAAAAGAACGGGACCTACAAATCCCATAATGAAGAAGCTAATAGAAGACATGCGCAATCAGGGCCATAAGGAAAAGATACCCTTCCTGATTGAGATAGCCAAGAAGCTGGAGAAGTCAAAGAGAATGAAGCCAGAGATCAATCTATCAAAGTTAAACAGGGTGTGCAAGGACAAGGAAACAGCCATTGTTCCTGGTAAAGTATTGTCATCCGGGATACTGAAGAAGTCCTTGACAGTGGCTGCTGCAAGCTTTTCCATGAAAGCGGTCGAGAAAATACAGAATGCTGGCGGGAAAACCTTATCAATTAGAGAGCTGATAAATAGTAATCCGAAAGGAAAGGACGTCAGGATAGTGATATGATGATTGTGAATGCGGAGAACGCGATTCTGGGAAGGCTGGCAGCCAAGGTTGCCAAGGAGCTCCTGAAGGGCCAGCAGATAGTTGTTATAAACTCTGAAAAAATAATCGTTTCAGGAAATCCCAATGCCGTGATAAGCAGGTTCAGGGAGAAGAGGGAGAAGGGAGACTCGCACAAGGGGCCGTTCTATCCGAGATATCCTGACAGGATATTCAGAAGGACTGTCAGGGGAATGCTTCCCTACAAAAAGGGGAGGGGCAGCAAATCATTAAAAAGGCTCAAGGTCTATATTGGAAATCCAGACAGCCTGAAAGGAGAGAAGATGGGCAAGACAATGGACGACCTGACATGCAAGTTCATAACTTTGGAGAAAGTATGCAAGAGAATGGGTGCTAAACTTGGCTAAGAAAAAACAGATCAGTGCAACGGGAAAGAGAAAAAGGGCGGTTGCTAGGGCTTTTGCCAAGAAGGGCACTGGGAACATTTTCATAAACAAGAAGTCCCTGGAAATCTACGAGCCAGAGGCGATAAGGCTCATGATAAGGGAGCCCCTCATAATAGGCGAGGACGCTGCCAAGAAACTGGACATAAGCATCAATGTCAGGGGCGGGGGAATATTCGGCCAGGCCTCTGCTGTAAGGCAGGCAATTGCAAAGATTCTTGTAAGCCATGACAAAAAACTAAAGGAAAAGTTTTTAAGTTACGACAAGTCATTATTGATAGCTGACGTGAGGAGAACCGAGCCTCACAAGCCTTCTAGAAGCAAGGCAGGACCAAGAAGGCACAAGCAAAGGTCAAAGAGATGAAAGAATGATTATACCTGTTCGCTGCATGAGCTGTGGAAAAGTTGTTGCCCAGTTGTGGGAAACTTTCCAGGAAAGGATCAAGCAGGGAGAAGACCCTAAGCTTGTTCTCGACGATTTGGGCTTGAAGAGATACTGCTGCAGGTCGCTGTTTCTGACGCACGTTGACACCTACAAGCAGATAGCCAAGTACAAAAGATAATAAAATATATTTATTGGAATCTATAATTTCTTTAGATACCATGGAGATAAATGTTCTTGTCAAGCCCAACGCGAAATATTCCCAAGTAATAAGAATAACAAAGTACGACTACAAGGTGAGCGTTGACGCTCCTGCCAAAGATGGAAAGGCCAACAAGCGCCTTATAGAAATTCTGGCAGAGCATTTTGAGGTTCCCAGGTCTTACATTTCTATTGTAAGAGGCTTCAAGAGCAAGAGGAAGGTTATCAGGGTTGGATGAACTAAAATACAAACTAATAAAAGATTAATAAACATAAGGATAATGTTTTCTTAAGGGTCCGTCGTATAGCTTGGTCTAGTATATACGCTTGGGGAAGTGAAATCCAAATTGTGTATGACCCCGGTTCAAATCCGGGCGGGCCCACTTTATTTTTAAAACAAAATAACATTAATTATTTTATATGTTATGGGTTTATTTTACAATATTATCAGCAATTGCATGGTCTATTACAAACATAATAGATAAGTATACTTTGGACAAATATGTTAGAAATCCCATGATAGGTACAATATTCATGGGTTGTATAGGGCTTATAGCTGCTTTTATAACATCACAAATAATAGAATTTCTGATTCCAACAACGGATTTAATTATACTACTGCTCATGGGAGGAATAACTTATACGGCTGCCGTGGTCTTCTACTTCAAAGCAATTGTTATAGATGAAGTATCGAGAGTTACTTCACTGTTTTCACTAACACCCATTTTTGTACTCATTCTCGCGACAATATTTCTTGGTGAGATTTTTACAGTCCAGAAATATGTCGGCATAATTTTGATAGTTGTTGGTTCGTTCATAATATCCATCAAGAGAGGTGATAAATTGGAGCTAAGCAAATCACTCAGTCTGATGGTTTTATCTACAATCTTCTTTTCATTAAACAACATAGTTTCTAAGTATGCCCTAGGCTCATTGGATTATTGGAACGTTTTTATATGGATGAGAATTGGAGCATTCCTACCAATACCATTACTTCTTTATTTCTATAGGAAACAGACTTTAGAAGTCCTAACCCAAAAACCCAAAGGAGGGATATACTTAGGTATAGCAGAGATTATGAACATAATAGGTGTAATATTATTCACTATTGCACTTTCCTATGGTTTTGTTTCACTTGTGGCTGCATTAGGGAAAATACAGAATTTTATTGTTCTAATTTTTGCAACTCTAATAAGTGTTTTCATACCCAGAATCATCAAGGAAGAGTTGAAAGGTTCAACTATCTCACAGAAGTTTATAGCGATTTCCCTGATGGTTGCGGGCTCAATTTTGATAATTTAATTTATTTCTTTAACAGAACAACTCTGCTTTCCTTCTTTTCGTCAGCAATCTTGTAGTCAGTGTTGTCAGCAATCTTTTTTGAGAATTCTCTTATCTCCTCATGGGAAGGCATCGCAGAATAAGGCAGCCTTTTCCTAGAGAAGCCGACAGCCATGAAACTCTTCACCTCAACAAAGTTAGGCGAGGCAATCTTGATTAATTCCGCATACTTTTCAGGACTAATCATGTTCAGTCCTTTCACCATTGTCAATCTTATTGCCTTTCTTGTCTTGAGTGAAGGCAGTAGCTTTAATGTTCTTTGATACCTCTCCCAAGCGTTTTTCACCAAAGGAGCATTGACATTGTCCATCATTTTTTTATTAAAAAAGGACATTGAAACATAAAGCTGAGTGGGCAATGTCTCCAAGGATTCAAGGGCTTCCGGAAAAGTTCCGTTGGTGACAACAAAGGTTTTCATTTTTCTCCTGTGGAATTCTTTGATTAAGTCAGAAAGTTGGCTGTAGCAGCAAGGGTCTCCGCTCAATGATATTGCGGCATTAGTTGGGTTCTGCGCTTCCTTAAGATACTTCTCATCATGTGGAACTCCGCCCAACCCAGTCAGGAGTTTTCTTTGAGCTTCTATGAAACCCTCCACAAGTTTCTCAGGTTCTTCCTCATTCTTTATTTTCTGACCAAGAGTAAGCTCAGTTGCCCTCCAGCAGAACTTGCATCTCAGAGAGCACCACATGACAGCAGGCGTGCACTGCAAGCAGCCGTGGCTTTTTATTCCAATGTCCTTGTAGAACTGCTCCTTGTAGCAGTGTTCCTTGCCTCCAGTCTTTATGGATCTCTTGGTCCACAGGCAAAGCTTGGCAGCAGAATGATTTCCCACAAGCTTGTATCTCTGCCTTTTCAACACAGCTTTAACATTTTCCGGAATCATCTAATCACAAACTTTAATAAACATCTCAACCAATAAATCCTTATGCCTGAGAGAGAAAAGGATTCTAAGTACAATTTATCCTCACCGCTCGTGTCTGTGGAAATCAAATGGAACGACAAGAATAAGGAGTTCTTGTACAATGTGATTGAGCCGCAGCTCACCAAGGATGAAAAAGACACACAGAAGAAGATAGTCAACGGTCTCCTGGAGATACTTGACATTGAGCTTTCCTCGATCAAGAAGAGGGGAGAAGCTCTAAATTATCTTAAGGAGCAGATAAGCAAGATTCTTGACGAGTATGAAATCAAGCTGTCAGAGGCAAGCCTGAACAAGATAATCTATTATGTGCAGAGGGACTTTGTCGGCCTGAACGAGATAGAGCCTTTCATGCAGGACCCTGAGATAGAGGACATTTCCTGCGACGGTATGGAAATCCCGATATTTATTGTCCACAGGAAGTACGGCTCGATAAAGTCCAACATCGTCTATAATGAAGAAAAAAGATTAAAGGACTTTGTAGTGAAGCTTGCAGAAAGATGCGGAAGGTTCATCTCCTATGCAGAGCCCCTTTTGGATGGGACCCTGCCAGACGGCTCAAGAGTCCAGGCCACATTCGCGACTGATGTCACAACCAAAGGCCCGAGCTTCACAATAAGGAAGTTCGTTCCCGAACCATACTCGCCCATTGACTTGATAAACAAGAAGACAATAAACCCGGAGATGCTTGCATACCTTTGGCTGGCAGTTGAGAACGGTTCATCGGTTTTAATATCAGGGGGGGCGGGCACTGGGAAGACAACATTATTAAATGTTCTTCTGATGTTCATACCAACACAGTTAAAGATAATATCAATAGAGGACACGAGGGAGCTGAACATCCCTCATGAGAACTGGATACCCTCGGTCACAAGGGTCGGCTTTGCAAAGGGCTACGGGGAAGTCACAATGTTTGACTTGCTCAAGGAGTCGTTCAGGCAGACCCCCGACTATGTTGTTGTCGGCGAGGTCAGGGGCAAGGAAGCGTATGTCATGTTCCAGGGAATGGCATCCGGAATTCCAGCAATGGGAACAATGCACGCCGGCAGGGTAGAGGATGTTATTTACAGGCTGGAAACTCCTCCAATCAATCTGTCGCCGTCGCTGGTTGACACACTGGATCTGATAATTGTCATGATACATGCAAGGGAAAAGAACGAGTCTGCAAGAAGGGTCAAGGAGATTGTCGAGATAGAGTCTGTTTCAGCTGAGACAGGCAAGGCAAGGACCAACAATGTCTACCACTGGTCTCCCAAGGAGGACAAGTTCAACTACAAGGGAGTGTCATGGTTATTGCAGCAGATAGCTGTCCAGAAGGGCGTTGAGACAAGCGACTTGCTAAAGGAGATACAGAGGAGAAAGGAGCTGCTTGAAATAATACACAAGAAGCAGCTGAGCAACTTCAAGGACGTTGTCAAAATTATTTCTGACTACAGGAAAGAGCCGGAGAAAACATTTGAGAAGCTAAAATCATAAGCCGAAATATTCCATTGCCTCATTGATGTTATTAACTTCTATTACAGAGATGCCCACGCTTTCCCCTATGTTGACAGTTACCTGCTCGTAGGTTGTCTCGCAGAAAATGAAGCCGGCCCTTCTTGCGCAAGTCTCATTCGGGCTCAGGTAGGTCTGCTCCCCCTGTCCTAGAGGAACCAAAAAAACCTTGATGCCCACATCGCTTGCTGCCTGCGCTTTCTCAAGAACACCTCCCACCAGTCCTATTGAGCCGTCAGGCTCAACTGTGCCTGTTATTATCATGTCATTCTTCAGGGTCTTGTTTTGCAGGGCAGCTATGGTTGCCAGTGTCAGCGCAGCGCCTGCAGAGGGACCGCCCACCAGAGTCGCATCAGTCTTTATGCTGTATATCAGGTCGTAGCTGCTCATGTCCATGTTGGTTATGTTCACTGCAACATTCCTCGCAGTCTGTATTGAGTATTGGGTGTCGACCCAGAACAGAAGCTTCTCTATGTCTGTCAGAACCTTGCCGTCGCCTGGAATCGCTTCAACAGTCATGGGAGTTGATACTCCGTTGCCTTCCTGGTCAACAGCGACAAGATTTATTTCTGCGTACATCTTTCCCAAGGGCTCCGGGGTTACGATTATCTCTTCTTCAGGAATTTCATAAAACAGTAACGATGTTGCTGCAAAACCTATTAGCAGACCTGCCAGCAGGACAACAACGTAAGAAGTGTAATTGGTTTTCTTATAACTGTAGCGTGCCATAATTATATCTCTCCTCTTAAGGATAAAAAACTTCTCAAAAAGATGCAGGGAAACGCCTTTGGTGGGTGAGAAGAATTTACGAGGTTGATCCTGTCAACCTTCTCCACTTCGCGACCCCATAAACGTCACTACCATAACTTAGTAGTGCTCGGTTCCCCGCCTCCTACGGTTCGCTATAACAGCAACTCTATAGGACGAAGCTTCTCAGTCAGCCGATAGGGCCTCATAGACTCTTGACATCGCCCTCGGGCTTCGATCGCGCCATGAACCGGATCTGCGCTTATAGGGAACCGGTACCTCCCCAATCTATCCCCTGCAGAAAATAGTTTGAACTTGAATGTATTTAAAACTTGAATAAAAAAGTGAGTTTTAGAATATGTAATCAAGTGCCCTATTCACTAATCCTTTCATCCCATTTTTATTGGGTCTGTAAGTTTGAAAGGTTTTTTCTATGGAAGCTCTTAAACTCGGCCTTCTTATTATTCCTGCAGGCTGCTCGATTTTCTTTAATAAATGCTCAATATCAAACTCTTCCAAGTCATAAGTAGTAGTACATGTTCCTACTTGATTTACTGTCTTGGCGTCACTAAAACCTAGGCCCGGTATACCATTCTTCTTAGCCCATGATAAGTTCCTGTCGTGATGCGATTTAAGAAAATAATCTACTGCTCCTGTAACAAAATCACCAGCAACTATTTTGTTATTTCTATGCATGTCCAACACCATTTCTCTGGACAAAGAACCTGGATGGTTGGGGTGAGTGGCAACAGCCTTTCCTGCACGCTCCTTTATCATATCAGCTATTTCAAAACAACTATACTTTCTAGGATTTTCAATCCTTTCAGTAATGCCAATACCTAGCATATCTCCATCATAACTGGGAACTTCTTGTGCAGGAACAGCAAGCATGCCTAAAGCTTTGCAAAGTTTTTCTATTCTGCAATATGCTTCTATCGGATTTTCCTTTTCTGACAAACTAAAAAATTTGATACCCTTTTCATGTGCGGTCTTCACCATTTGGTTGGGATTAGAACAATATGGAAAAACATCATTCCCACCTATTGAACTGTGGTTATGTAAGTCAGCACTGTAAATTGTCAAATATGTCACCGAGTTATTGTTTTATAGAATTTTGGAAAAATTCTAAATTAAACACCAATATTGGTACCAATATCTGTTCTTATATATGTACTAACATATTTAAATAATCCAGCTAAAGTAAAAATGGTAGATAACATGAAGAACCTAACTGTAATTAAAAGTTTAGTCGAGAACAAGACCATAAAAAAGATTTTCAAGACGCTTTTCAAGGAAAAACAGGAAGGAAAACTAGGTATATCTATAACAAAACTTTCAGAAAAATCTGGAATCGAAAGACATAGATTGGTCGGCATGCTTGAAGTATTGGTTGTGCTTGGCATTCTAGTTGCATTCGACATAGGCATGGCCAAGGCATTTGCGCCATCGCCCATGCTATTAAAGGTAAAGAATCTCATCAGAATATAGAATTGTTACATACCGACTATTACAGCGACGAGTCCCCTATTTTTTATTAGAAATCAAAATTACCGTCAAATTTAAATAGATAAATGCAAAACTCATATTCATGGCAGACCCAAGGTCAATAGCTTTCTGGATTATAGGATCCATATGCATCTTCATAGGCGCTTTGATAGCTGGAAGCGTTGAGACCACTGTCCTGGGAGCAACAACAACATCTGTCGCAATGGCCTATATAATATCGTTTGTACTGATACTTCTGGGCGGCATGTTCTGGATATCAACAGCAATCATCCAGGTAGAAGAATCATAATTGCATTTCAGGGTAGCATGCTTTCTTGAAGAACCTTCTCACAATGAGCGTCTCATTCTCCTCTGATTCAAGAGAAATTGATATTGACCCGCCCTCCGCGTCGGTTAGGTTCTCGAAAAACAGGACTTCCTCATCATTACTGATCTCCATGCCATAGTATTCGATATTGTTCCTATGGGAGGATATTATGAACCTGAAGATCCTTGTCTTTCCGTATGCAGAGCCCTCGGGCTCAAACTCGTACTCTATGTCACTCATGATGTCGCCATAGGAATACTCCATATAGCATTCAAGGGATTCGGTGTTCTGGTAAATGAAGACAAAACTGGTTGCCAGGATTACCAGGAACAGTATTACGAACAAATACTCCCTTTTCATAAGAGAAATATATGGAACTAATAAATTATAATATTCGTTTTTCTAAGCATTGAAAAATAAAACAAGGGAAATTCCCTTAAAACTTGGATATCTATATTGAACTGTTAATCAAGCACCCGTTCAGAATCTTCTTGGCTTGTGCTTTCTGTAACAATCTCTACAATAGATTTTTCTACCTTCTATTGGTTTAAAAGGAACTTCGCACTCCTTTCCGCAGTCGTCGCATTTTGTCTTGTGCATCTCTCTTTCAAAACCAGTTTTTGTCTCTTCTTTGGCTTCCTCAGCAGGTGCTTCCTTTGTCTCTTCTGTAGCCTGCTCTTCTTTGACTTCCCCGGCAGGTGAATCTTCTGTCACTTCAGCAACTTCTTCGACTGGTTGTTTTTCCATCTGTTCTTCTGTTTTTGTTTCTTCCATATTAATCTCTCCTTAACAATCTTTTAACATACCCTTCTATTCTTTAAATATCAATCAAGAAATGAGATTTCAGGTCTATAGAACCTTTTCTAAAAATAACTATATCTGCAGAATAAAAAAATCATTTATAATACTTCTGTCTTTCTGAACTCGAAGAACCTCAGAGGATATACCTTGCTCACATCCTTCCTTATCTTTGACTGGAGCTTGCCGTCAATTATCTCCCTGATAAACTCCTCGGTTTTCATCTTCTCGATCGCCTCTATCACTGACTCCCTGACTATCCTTCTTACCTTGACCTCTACCGGGTGGCTAACCCTTCTGTTGGAAATGGCTATTGTCTTGACCCTAATCTTGTTGTCCTTCAGCTCTATTATGTCGTTCGTGTCTATCCTCGTCTTCCTTTTCCTGACTATCCTTGCCAGATAATCCCTGGTGCAGTCATGGCCTACGAACTTGGTCAGCGCCTTGCTGTTGTCCACACTGTCTATCTTGAAATAGAACTTCAGGTAGTACTTGTTGGGGTCGCCTGTTATGTCTGTCAGGCTTGTCTCCACGACCCTTCCCTTCAGCTGGCTGGGATCGAAAGCAATGGTCTCGCCAATAACAAAGTCCCCGAAAAACTTCGGGGCAGTTATCTGATACCAGTCCTTACCCTTTAATTTCGAAGCCATAGAAATTAAATACAGCTTGTAACTTTATAAATCTTAACAAAGGGGCGTTTAGGGCACGCTGCTTATTGCGGTGGCTCCTTCAGAACTTGTAACCTTGACTATGTCCCCGGAAGCCATGGGAATTCCCAGGTCAATTGAATCAGAACTTCCTGGCATGATTGTGATGGAAGAGGCCGCCTCAAGGGCCCCGTTCACAAACACGTTGAAGTTGGACAGCTCGACCTTTCCCGTGTTCTTGACAGTGACAATGCCGGCGGTTGTTGCAGACTCAATTCTCATCTCAGCCATCAATGAGGAGGAAATGTGCTCTGCTGTTTCCGTGCCAGCCTCAGTGCTTGTTGTTATCATTTCTGAGAAGAAGATATACATTGATGAGACCAGAGAAATGCCTATCATTAAAATGAGTATGATGGACACAAGAGACGACACAGCTTTCATAATAATAATTCTACTTGACCTCTTTTAAAAGGTCCTCGCACTTTTCAATGAACTTTTCCTGTGTGCCCGAGGGTATTGTCGCTCCAGCCGCGAACTCGTGCCCCCCGCCTCTTCCTTCGCAGAAACTGGCAGCCTCAGTGATTACTCTTCTTATGTCAACATTTTTCGACCTTCCAGATATCTTTATGCCGTCCTCTGCGTTCGCAAGGCCGAGCAGGGTCTTTTCAGAGGGCTTGAACAGCATGGAGACAATTGTCCCGATAAGGCTGTCATTGATGTTGTCCCCGGCCATTATGTAGTTTGCATGTTCTGTCTGTTTGATGCTTTCCTTGTTGTTCTCGACCCACTTCATGTAGTTGCCTATGAGCCTTCTGTATCCCCTCACAACCCCCCTTGCGGCTTTCAGGGCCTTCTCGCTTCCTAAACAAAGGGCTATCCCAGTCGCCGACTCGTTCATGTTGGCGCATGCGTTCAGGGTCATTGCAAACTCCTTGGGGTCCCTCAGCTCCTCAGGGAAGTTCTTGATAGTAAGGTTGTTGTTGAATAATTTTTTTGACTTGAACTTGCCGCACTTCAGGCTCTCCTTGACAATGGCGTCTGCGAGCCTTTTCCTCTCCTCATCGTTCAGGTCGCTTGGTGTTACCCATTCACCATCCTTTTGAGGGTCAATGCCTATCTCCGACAGGAACTGGATTGACTTTGAGGAGTTGTCTATGCTTGGTATGTTGGAATAAGACAGTGACTTGTACAGAGGCCTGGAAAACCTTCCGAAGAGGTTCAAGCCCATCTCAGCTTCTATTAATGGCGTTTCAAAGAGCTTTGAGTCGGGAGAGTAGTTCACATCTCCTATTGTCCCAACAATTGCCAAAGGTGCCAGATAGTTGTCATGCAGGGCCTCCCTTGCCAGAAGATATGTTATGCCAGCACCGGCCATACTAAGTTCAAAGTCTAGAGGATTTATGTGAATCATGTTGTCAGAGGGTGTTCCCTCAACCTCATGGTGGTCCAGAATTATCATGTCAGCCTTTATTTTTTTCAGAATGTCCAGATAACCGGAGCCTATGTCAGTGAATATGACAAGCTCGGGCTTCCTGCTCTCAAGCATCTCCACAATTTCAGGCTTGACCATTTTCTCAATTGTTATCTGGAATTTTTTGTTTAATTTGATTAGGACAGCTGCTATTATTGCAGCAGCGCTCAGGCCGTCAGCATCCATGTGAGAGACAATTTGTATCATGCTGTCTGTTTCTTTTATTTTTTCAATGGCATTGTTAAGAAGAGTAGTAAGTTCCTTCATCAGAGTTATATTGTCTGTAACTAATTTATTATTTTGCTGTCTCTACTATCAGCTTTGCCCTTTCAGGCTCGTACTTGAAGCCGGCTGGCAGTTTCTTGTTCTTAACGTAGTACTTTATCAGCCTTCTTATCTTGCTCTCCTGGAGCTCCAGACCGTGCTTGGAAGTGTAGTCCTTCTTGTTCTTTGCCATGTGGTCCCTGAGGTTTACTGCATTCCTCAGCAGGCTTAGAAGGTCCTCGGGTATCTTTGACAGGAGGTTGTTCTCCTCGAGAATCTTGGTAATGGTCTTGTTGGTGATCTGCCTTACAGAAGGTATGCCGTACTGGTCTCTAAGGACTAAGCCTATCTTGGCCACTTCAAGACCGTCCTTTCTCATCTTCAGGACCAGCCTCTCCACTTCCTTGTCAGTGTAAGTGACCCACTTCACCTTGGCTGATGGCCTCTTGCTCCCGGCCTTGCCTTTTTTTCTTGAGTGCATTCTTGCCATATTAAACCTCTATGAACTGCGATATTATATAAATCACTATGCCGACCATCACGAAAAACGCGCCCAGCACGCCCATGAGTATTGTTCCTTGGACAAAGCTGCCAATCCCGATGCCCAGTGCAACCAGCACGCCTGAGATGACTATTATGACGAAGCTTATGTTCTCCACATAATCCTTCCTGTTGCTGCCTTCCAGCCACTTCCTGAAGTCAAACCTTCTCTTAACTACTGGCTTTTCAGCATGCGTTGCTTCTGTTGCTTGCTCAGTTTTTTCTTCCATCTCTTTTCACATATCTTCCTCTTTTTTCTATGTTATCTAAAGCTTCCAAAACTTTATTAAAATTATTGTTCGTCTGCTTATAACCTTTTATAAAACTGTCCCATAAAAGATTTAAATGTTTAAAATGGGTCGATTTGAAGGCCTCCTTCATGACTGACAGGTCAACTGCCAGGCTCTCTATTCTCTTGGTGAACTCGCCCAGCCCGAAGTCTATCAGGTATATTTCCCCATCCTTCAGAATCATGTTGCTTGTTGTCAGGTCGCCGTGTACTATGCCTTGCTTGTGCAATGTGCCAACAGCCTTTCCCACATCCTCTGCTGTTTTTTCCCTATTTTTATCATTTGTTTCATTGAGGAACTCCTTCAGCCTTTCCCCGTCAATATATTCCATGGTTATCTTGCTGTTCTTCTCGTCGACAGAAACTATTGTGGGGGTGTTGACGCCGCACCTTCTTGCGTCTGAGAGCAGCTTTGCCTCCCTTCTCGTCCTCCCTCTCCTCAATTCCGTGTCTATTTGCGGTAGACGGTAGCTTTTCTTGATTCTCTCCTTGACAAGACTTTCTTTCTCTAAGTAAAGAATGGCTTCTGCGCCCCGCTTTATTATCTCCATAAAATCAGTTGTAGAGTACAACTTAAATAAATTTCTTAATAAAATTTAATAATGGAACGATGGAAAGAGAATCGAAGGATTCTCAATAATGTGGGTCTGGTTAAAGACAATTCACTGAAAATATTTTGTCCTAGAACATCTTATACTCTTCTAACAAACTTTTCTATTGAAGAAAACTTTGATCCCCTTAATCACCCACCACCACACTTAAAAAATGAGTTTAGAGAATTTCCCTGTAAGACCTGTATAAATAGTAGGAGCGAAGGCGAATATGATGAAAATGAAGGGAGTTGGTATGAGTTTAAATGTGTTTTTTACGGGGGAAGAGTAATTGAGTTGGGAATTCCAGTTTCTAAAAAATAGATGTGGGCGAGGAGAGATTCGAACTCACGATCTCCACGTTATCAGCGTGGCGCTTTACCAGGCTAAGCTACCCGCCCTTGAAGATAAATATTATTACAATATTTTTAAATGTGCTTCCTAGCGCTTTTGCTTTACTCTGGACAAGAAGTAGGTCATTAAGACAGCTATGATGGTTACTGCCACAGCAACAAAGAACTTGTAGACGAGGTCGCTGCCCTCAGGAAACATAGTCTTTATAGCTGACTTTATGGCGTCGTTCCAGCTCAGGGCGGACACAAGACCGAATGCAGAGACTATCAGAGTGATGAAGTTCTCCCTGAACCTTTTGGTCAGGTCAGAAAACTCGTTGTTTATTATCATCCTTCTTCTGTGGGTTTTCCAGCTAGCCTTTTTGGAGGTCTTCTTTATTGAATTGGAAATTTTTGCTATCAAAAAAATCACCGGGTTATTTTATTAGTTAGAATAATTCTTAAAGATTCTACTGCTTCAGAATAAAAAATAATTTAAATGTAAATGGACCGACTGGGAATCGAACCCAGAATCTCTACCGTGCGAGGGTAGCGCCTTACCGTTCGGCTATCGGCCCGCTATTTAAATTATAATGCTTAAACATATTTTATGATTATCTCTGCCATATCAGATCTGGATGTTCTGGGCCTGGACATGGAGCCGTTCTGGGACATTATGAAAAAGGCCAGGAAGCCTGACCTGCTGCTCTTTGCGGGCGACATGTACGAGTTTGAGAATCCAGAGGCTTATGGTCTGATACTTGATTTCATCAAGCTGATAAAGTGGGACTGTCCCATAGTTGCTGTTTTCGGGAACAGGGAGTTTGACGAGGAGATTGATGACATCAAGAAGGCGAGCAAAAACAAGATAAAGTTTCTCAATGAGGAAAGCACTGAATTGAAAATAAAGGGCAAGAGCATTGGTATAGTTGGCTCAAGAGGCTCCTTAGACATTCCTACATGGTGGCAGTTCAATCACGTTTTAGGCATAGGCGACACTTACAAGGAGAGGACAGAAAAAATCAAAGAAATGCTAGCCGGTTTGAAGACTGACATAAAGATACTTCTCACTCACTATTCTCCTACATACAAAACATTGAAAGGCGAGAGTCCGAAATATTATGGTGGCATGGGTTCCAAGAAGCTTGAGAAGGTTCTCAAGGAGACAAGGCCCACGTTTGCTGTGCACGGCCATGCCCACTACGGCATACCCTTGGCCTTTGTCGAGGGAGTCCCTGTTTTCAATGTCTGCTTTGAATTGAACAAGAGAATTGTGGAAATAGACCCGGAGAAACTGCCTAAAACAGGGCTGAAAAAGTTTGTTTGAATCTCAAAGCAAAAACATTTATGTATTTATAATCATAAAAGTCCTTCTATGCAAAAGAGATATGACCCTAAGGAAGTTGAAGCTAGGATAAAGGATTTTTGGAAAGAGAGCAATATCTTCAAATTTGACAAAGATAGCAAAAAACCCATATTTTCTATTGATACTCCACCGCCAACAATATCTGGTTTGATTCATGTCGGTCATGTTCTAGGATATGCTTCGTCGGAATTTATTGCCAGATACAGGAGGATGAGAGGATTTAACATCTTTTATCCAATGGGATTTGATGACAATGGATTACCAAGCGAGAGATATGTAGAAAAGAAGTTGAAAATAAGGGCTGCAGACCTTCCAAGAGATGAATTTATTAAATTATGTTTAAAGGAAACCAAGATAGGAGGCGATGAATTTAGAAATGTGTGGGAAGAATTAGGAATTTCGGTTGATTGGAATTTGTTATACAGCACTATAAACCCCTTGTGTAGAAAAATATCCCAGGAATCCTTCATTGATTTGTATAGAAAAAATAGGGTCTATAAAAAAGAGGGGCCTGTTACTTGGTGTACGTCTTGTTTAACAGCAATAGCACAGGCAGAGCTAGAGGATTTGAAAAGGAAAACATTTCTATATACCTTGTATTTTGACATGAAAGATTCTAAGGAAAGAATAAAGATAGCAACAACAAGACCAGAGCTTTTGGCAGCCTGTGTGGCAGTCTTTGTTAATCCTAATGATAAGAGATACGAACATTTGGTTAAAAAATGGGCCATTATTCCTTTGTTCGGACAAGAAGTTCCTATAATGGAAGATGATGGAGTTGATATGGAATTTGGAACTGGTATAGTTATGGTTTGTACCTTTGGTGACAGAACAGACTTTGACTGGTGGATAAAGCATAAACTTCCTTTGAAGATAGTCATTGACAAACAAGGAAAGCTAATCGGAGATACAGGAAAATACAAAGGATTAAGATTGGTAGAGGCTAGGCAGAAAATTTTACAAGACTTGGAAGAAAAGGGCTATTTGATTGAAAATGAAGAAATCGAGCAGACTGTTAATGTTCATGATAAATGCGGAACACCAATAGAGTTCTATATTTCCAAGCAGTGGTATGTAAGAATCCTAGACCTAAAAGAAAATTTCATTGAAATGGGGGACAAAATCAAATGGCACCCAGAATACATGAGAATAAGATACAAACAATGGGTTGAAGGGCTAAACATAGATTGGTGCATTTCTAGGCAGAGATATTATGGTATTCCTTTCCCCGTTTGGTATTGTAAAAAATGTGATTCTATAATGCTGGCAGATGAGGAAGACCTTCCAGTTGATCCATTGAGAGATAAACCAAAGAAAAAGTGTTCTTGTGGTTCAAATGAATTCGAGCCTGACAGGGATATTATGGATACATGGGCCACATCATCTTTAACGCCTTTGATAAATGCAAAATGGAAGGAAGGGAACAACTTAATGGATAAAATATATCCATTCAGCCTAAGACCCCAAGGATATGACATCATAAGAACATGGGCATTTTATACTATTGTAAAGAGCCATTTCCATACAAAAAACATTCCTTGGGAGAATGTTATGATAAATGGAATGGGTCTTGATACTAAAGGGAAAGCAATGCACAAGTCAAGAGGAAATGTTATAGAGCCTTTGCCAATAAAGGAAAAATATTCTGCAGATGCATTGAGATTCTGGGTAGCTTCTGCAAAACTCGGTAATGACTTGCCATATCATGAAAAAGACGTTGTTACTGGGCAAAAACTCTTGACAAAGATGTGGAACGCATCAAGATTCGTAAGCCAGTTTATTTCCAAAAAAGAAAAACCAGAACTGAAAACAATGGACAAGTGGATATTGGGAAAACTAATGAAATTAGTAAAAGAATCTACAAACAGTTTTGATAATTACGAGTATGCTGATTCAAAAAGAGAAACAGAAATATTCTTCTGGCACACATTCGCTGACAATTATTTGGAGATTGTCAAATACAGAGCTTATGCTGATGATATTTCTGCAAAATGGACCTTGTACAAGACACTGTTAACAATCTTAAAATTATTTTCCCCAATAATACCCTTCATAACAGAAGAAATCTACCAGAAAATGTTCAAAGAGCATGAGAAGGACGTCTCAATCCATGTTTCCTTATGGCCGGAGGTTGAAAAGGAATTTGTAAACAAGGAAACAGAGGAGATAGGGGATATGACAGTTGCAATAATTTCCTCTTTAAGGCAATACAAGAGCAGCAAAGGCTTGGCACTTAATTCTGAGGTCGAGACCCTCACAATAGAGTGTGATGAGGAATCTAGAAAGAAGCTTGAAAACACATTGGAAGATATAAAGGGGACAATGAAGGTAAAGGATATAGAGTTCGGAAAAGGGGAAATGGAAGTCGAGGGATACAAGATAAAGCTTGGTGTTATGTGATTTTTATGGTGGAGGAACACATTTACAAACTTAGGAAGCTCCTGAAGGAGTTGGATAATATCAAGGGAAGGCACACTGAGATGGTCAGTGTTTATGTTCCTGCTGGCTTCAACCTGCAGGAGATTGTCAACATGCTCAGGCAGGAATATACGTTAACAGAAAATGTCAAGAACAAGACTGTGAGGAACAATGTGCTTGGGGCTATAGACAAGATACTCTCAGAATTAAAGCTGTTCAAGAAGACTCCAAAGAACGGCTTGGTTCTGTTTGCTGGTAACATTTCAGAAAGCGAGGGCCAAAGTGACATAGGTCTTTGGTCATTTGAGCCCCCGGAGCCTCTAGGGATTAAGAAATACTGGTGCGACAAGAAGTTCGAGCTAGACCCCTTGAAAGAGATGATTGAGGAAAAAGAGGTTTATGGCTTAATTGTTCTGGATAACAAGGAGGCCTCTATTGGATTGCTGAAAGGAAAGAAAATAGAGATGCTGAAAGAGATAAGCTCAATTGTTCCTGGCAAGTTCAGGAAGGGCGGGCAGTCCGCGCAGAGGTTCCAAAGAGTAAGAGAAGGTTTGATAAACGACTGGTACAAGAAGATTGCCCGTATTGCAAGGGAATATTTCTCTAGGACAAAGAACATCAAGGGATTAATCATAGGAGGTCCTGGTCCTGCCAAGAACGACTTCTTTGATGGGGACTATCTATTGACTGATATTAAGAAAAAGGTTCTAGGCATTAAGAACACTGGCTACACAGACGAGCAGGGGCTTGAGGAGATGGTCCAGAGGTCGCAGGACATACTGGCCGAGGCGGCTGTTGCAAAGGAAAAGGCCTTACTCAAGAAGTTCTTCGAGGAGCTGAGAAAGAACAGCGGTCTGTCTGCTTACGGCAAGGAGAAGATTATGAAAATCCTGGAAATGGGGGCTGTTGAAATCATACTTATTTCTGACGGGCTGGAATTCGAGGAGATAACAGAGAAGGCAAAGGAGTTCGGGACAAGCGTTGAGATAATGTCAAAGGACACAAGAGAAGGGGAGCAGCTATTTGAGCTGGGCGGCATGGGTGCTATCCTGAGATGGAAGGTCTGATCATTTCAATATTTCTACATGGTCAGAGGCGTGCCTCAGGGAGATAGCCAAGCCAGAGTCTGCTGCTATCAATACTGTCACCTTGCCTCTTTCCTTGGCCATCTGTACCAGAGGCAGGAAGTCAGCGTCCCTTGACGACAAGGCAATCACATCTATCTCAGGATTGTAAATAGCCTCCATTGCATGGACAGCTATTGAGACGTCAACATCAGTCTTCTGCTCGGGATCTCCAAGAGCTATAATAGTCTCGAATCCCTCATTGGCAACAGCCTCTATGAGCTTGTCAGAGGCGAACTGGTTAAGGAAAACCTTGCCAATGGCGATTCTCCCATACTTTTCGACCCTTCTTTTGATGTCCTTAAGGTTAAGGTTAAACTCCTTCCTTATCATATTGGGGCCGTCCAAGAAAAAGGCGACCTTGGGCCTGTCAACTATAGTCTTTCTTATCCTGTCCAAGCCAGTCTTAACACCTTCGAAAACCATTTACACACCTACCCTTATAATAAGTCTAATCTTTTTATACGATTAGCTTTCAACCCTCGTCAGGCAGTCTCGGGACTGGAGGGTTTTTAGGTGCAGACGGTGCTCTAGTAGGAGGTGCCATTTGCTGCCTATTGCCAGCTCTTGCAGAAGGTGCTGCCTGTTCAATCGACTTTTTAATAACAGGCGAAAATCTTATGCTTTTCAGGAGGAACCTCACCTCTTCCAACTGGAGGGTCAGGTCCCTTCTCAATTTCCTCAAGTCTCTAAGCTCTATCATTGAAAAAATGATATAAAACAACATAGCAATGTTCAAAAACAGCAGAAACTCTGCTATAGGCATTTCAAAACCTAATACCAATACCATCAAAACACCATATAAGATATTACAGGTCGGATTAATAAAATTAGCCCTTATACATATAGAACTAGTACATGCCCTCTCTTCTGGTTTCCTCAATTTTTGGCTGTTGAGATGTGCTTTCAGGGTATGTTGGCCTTCTGGTAATATATTCAATTTTTTCAGGGGTTTTAGACCTTTTTATCATCTCTTCTAGGTCCTTTCTCAGCTTGATAAGGCTCCTTATTTCTAGCATGCTTATTATGACATATATGAGCATGATTATGTTCAGAATAAGCAGGAACTCTAGGATTGGCAGGTCTAGCCCGAAAACAATCACATTGCCAGTAATGATGCTTGCCATTCAACTCACTAGATCCTCCTGAACAACAGGAAAGAGCCTGTTATAATTATTGCAATTACAGTAATTAAAAACACAAAGCTGTAATTAACTCCCCCCTTCTCTCCGATTTTAAACACTATTGAGTCCTCATCAAGCACAGCAAACCCTGTTATGGCTTTGGCTCTTATCATGTACTCCCCTGGGTTTGAAAAGGTCAGATTAACCTTGTAGTCTATCCTGCCGCTTAAAATATCAAGGTAAACCGTCTGTGTGCCGTCCTTTATCACCTGAAGTTCTGTTGTCGAGGCATTGTCAAAGCTTTTGACATTGACCTCATATATCTTGTTGCCCGTTTGCCTCAGGTAAAGGAACAGCGGCTTGTATGTCAAATTAATTGTCTTGTTGCCTGTTGCATAGGGCGTCACAGCTACTAGGTTGTATTCGCCACCAGTTTCCGGCGCGTAGACATTAAAGGAAAGGTTTTTTGTTTCCCCTGCTTCCAAGACGACATTCTGATATTCTCCGAGAAGTTCGACTGTTGTGTCTATTGGGGATATGGGACTTTCTATACTTACATTTGCATTGAAAAGATCGCCTGTCTCGACTTGGTCTGGAGCAAAAACGTTTATCTTGACAAAAGGCGATTCTTTAAGTTCTGGCTGTTCTGATGGATTTTCCACTTCCGGTTCTGTTGAAGTGCTTGTTTCGCCTGTTGTCACGCCGCTGTCTGGTGTTGCCCCACCACCAGGTCCACCCGGCGGGGTTGTTGTGCAACTCCTGGACTCAGAGGGTTTGTCATACGTTGTGTCGCAGGCATTGGAGTCAGTGCATGTCCTTGTCTGGGTTCCACCTACACAATCAGACCAGCCCGTGCAGGACCAGCTTTCCGTGCATGTCTCGTTTCCATACTCTATGGTTATTTCCACAACATCAGCAAGAACCATGGGTAAAAGCATAAGCGAAAAAATGAGCAAAGCCAGTATAGATTTCATAATTATTATTTTGATATTTCATATAAAAGTATAGTTATATTTATTCATAGGTTAAAGAAATTTATTGCATTCTTCGCACAATTCCTTATAATTCAAATCTTACCGTTGCTATCTTGCTTGTCTCATTGTAACTCCAAGAAGGAACTGAAGAAAGAGTGTCATCATAGGCTATGGACGTCTCATTAATCTTTATACTTGATGGTCTATATCCAATATAAACTTGGGCTGTTTGACTCCCAGTCCCATTGAAAATAAATGAAATTTTGTTTTCAGACGAGTAGTCTGTTACATAGTTTATCATGTTCTCTATGCTAGAAGCAATATTAAGGGAAAGCAATCTTAGGAAGAAATTAGGAATAGACAAACCAAGAATGTTGTACTGAATATTGTATGTACCTGAGTTTATAGGTAGGTTATAGTTTCCTTCTGTGTCAGAATCATCTGAAATCACAACATTGTCAGTGTCTTCATGATATATTACAATATTAGCATTAATTGGGTTGTTATTCTTATCAACAAGTCTGCCTATTATACTGTGGTCATAAGTTAAATTACTGTGAGCATCTACTCCGAACTTGATAAACTCTTCTGCTAGTGCTCCTCTGACATTGCCTGTTATGGCTGTTTCAGATGGGTCAAAACTATAATGTTCCATGGAAAAGCCGTCAATTATAGTGTCTTGAAAAACCTCAAAAGCAACTTTCCAGAAAATCGCCTGCTCTTCTTGGTCCTGTATTGTTGTCATCGAACCGAAGGGTCTCCAGAGGGAACCATCACCAACAACCGCTCCTAGATTAATCGCCAGAAGCGTGTCTGGTCCCTCCTGCCCCACCCAATTTTTAAAATCTTCATAAAAAACAGGTTTATCTACATGGGCACCTTCCCAATAGGCATGTCCCATGTGCCAACAAGCAGCCACATCCTCTTCTGTCGGGTCGTGGACAATACCACCCTCACTTGCTGGCCTTGCGGGCGACAGGCGGTTCCAATTCAATATTATTAGAAAGTCTAGGTTCTGGAACCAGTCGTTGTTGTAGAGATGATTCATAGATGCTGCATCATTTCCTGGTGTTGTTGCCGCATAGCCCACAAGCGGATTCCAACCGGGATTTACTGTTTGTGTGGAAATGTAACTCCTGACAGCGTCGAGAATTTCCTGCCAGTCATTGTTGTGAGTGCCGTCGTCGGGGCTCCACTGTTCCCACCCCAGACAAATGAGCTCTACGTCATGCTCGGCCGCTATTGCAAGCCTGTCTAAAATAAGCTGCTTTACAGTTCCAAAGTCGTCGCTCTCCGAAAAAGCTAATGTGAGCAAGACGCCAAACCCCTTCTCGTGGGCAACGTCTATTCCACCTAAGATGTCATAACCTTCCCAGCCTGTTTTCCAGCGCAAGTCTATGTAGTTAAAATTAAGCCCGTTGTCTATCATTTTCTGTAATTGTTGGGCCATGGCTTCTGAACCCCAATTTTTCGCAAATGGCCAAACCACCATTGACCTGATAGGCCAATACCTACCTGGGCTAATAGGAGCAGGCTGTATGGGAGGTCTTGTCTGCAGAACAATGTCTCCCAAGTCTATATTTCCATTTATATTGACATTGTAGAGCTTTGTTATTGAACCGACTGGGTATGTTGGATCTCCATAACCTGGTTTTATCAACTTTATTTCTGGTATAATTCCGTTTGGGGCTTCTGCCGAAAAGTGTCCTGTGCTGTTTGTATAGGTGTTCACATAATAAGTTCCAGTCTGCCAAGGCTCATTTGGAGGGGCTTCATCACCTATCCTCACACCAACATTTTGTAGGGCACTTCCTGAGCTGTTGACTACTCTTCCTTGGAGTATATAGGATGACACGCCCCCGTAGATGTCTCCATA
>CAYQXC010000002.1:0-26037 GCA_964421545.1 uncultured archaeon
TGTGAACATCTTGTGAAGATTCCCTAAGAAATTTTAAAAAAATAAATGAGTAGATGTGAAGTAATATGATTTTTATATTTTTTTAGCTTTGTGAGGTTTCCCGCGTGAAGACCTTGTGAACTTCACATAATATTCACGTGAATTTCATATATTCACATGTGAAGTTAACGTGAAGTTAACATTATGTTACATTATATATAGAACACTAAATTGCTATTCACGTGAAGATAAGGGTATAGTGTGTAGAATGTGTGAATTATGTGCGATATTCATGTGAACTGAAATGAAGATTGTATGAACATTCACGTGAACAAAAAATTCGTCTTTAAGCGTTTAAAATGACTTAAAGATACGTCATTTAACTTAAATTTTACTAAGAAATATGTTTATATACTTCCTATAACCATATATATAACAGGTGTCAAAAATAGAAAGGAAAATGTGCTTATTTTGCAATAAGAAGTTTGTAGCAAGCAATAAAAATCATAGATTTTGCTCAAAATTATGTAGTAGCAGAGCTTGGAGAAAAAATAACCCAGAAAAAGTAAAACAATACTTAAAAAAATCAAATGAAAAATGGCGAAAAAACAATCAAGAAAAAATAAGAGAAATGAACAAAATTTTTGTGAAAAAACATACTAAAAACAGGAATGAATTGATTAAAAAACTCGGTGGAAAATGCTCTCGTTGTGGTTATAATGAATTCACATCTTCTTTAGTTCTACATCATAAGTTTAGAAATAGAAAGCCTAATGGAAAATGGAAAAGACAATATTATCATAAATTAGATAGGGTAAAAATTGAAGGATTAGTTGTTCTCTGTTTTAATTGTCATGATGCCCTACATAAAGGAGAATGGGTTTTGTAAATGGGCCAAGGAATTCACAAAAAAACCATTAAAAATATAGCAAGAATGCTTGTTTTACTAAGAGAAAGAGGCCCAATGCACATCAGAGGCATTGCAAAGTCTCTAGAATTGAACCCCTTTACAGTCTCCAATATCATAGACCATTATCTGGATTTTTTTATAGAAGTAAGGAACATAGATCAGTTCGGCTTCAGGGTTAAACTAATTAACTTGAAGCCTGGAAAGGAAGAAACTACTTTAGAGGATGTTTTGAAGTATATAAAAGTAAAGAGAAAAATCAAAGGTAATTAGTCTCCTGTCCATTCGTATAACGGAGCTCCAGAAGCTTGTTCTCTCGCAAAACTTCTAACCATTCCTGTATTAGCAAGTTTTTCAGCAATAGATTTAGTTAAATATATAGGAACTTCGCTTCTCTTGGAAAGAGCATCTAGATTTACGACATCTCCGTTTCCGAGAATTGATACTATTCTTTCTTCTGGTGTTGACATAATATTTATTACTATTGGGTGGTATTTATATCTTTCGGATTTCCTTAGCTATTATCTCCAAGTCCCCTTTGTATTCATCCACCCTTCCTAGAACAGCTACTTCCTCTCCAATCTCCAGATCATATGCCTGGTCAATATTGGAGTTCTTGAAAGCAACAACAGTCACCTCTCCTGTGTTGTCAGCCACTTTCATAAAGACATGATCATCCCTGCTGACATAGACAGATGTCACCATGCCGCTTATTCTCTCTATCTGGCCTATTTTCAGCTTCTTTATCTCTATTGTCTCTTCTGTCAGAACTAGAGAAATGAAGTAAAGGGCAATTATACCTATGACAGCTGTTATGATTGAAATCTTGAGGATGTCCATGATTCTAGAAGAATGTTCTTTGGGTTCAATTTGTCTTACCACTTAAAGTGGTGATATATTTATATACTACTAAAAAGTAATTACTTGTATGGATGAGCCTTTTTACAAATTGGGTAAACTGACTGAGAAACTTACACTAAAACATTATGATTTCACACCAAAAAAAAGGAATAAGATAGTTGGTTCTATTGTCGCAGCTTCAAAGGTTCTTGAAATTAAGGATAGATGCTCTATAATTGATTTCAGGCAAGGATACCTTGACGGTATGTTTGAGGAAAAAAGAATGAATGAGATGGAGAAAACGAAGCATGAGCACATTTTATATTCTACAACAGAGGCACTGAAGGTAATCAATAATATAGAAAGTGAAAAAAGGCAGCAAAATGACTTGTTAAATCTTGTAATTAAAACAGAAAGTGAAGAGGCTCAGAAGGAAACAGAGAAAACACCATCATATCTAGGACCTGAAGTAGAGAGTTTTGATTGAAAGAGTGTTATTCTATTAATTTTCATCTTTCCAATCTCAACATCCACCATTTTCTCCATTAAAGTCACAATTTCATTCTTGTTTCTTCCTGATCTTACTCTTCCCAAAGTCAAATGGGGTACAAAACGGCTATCTTTTTCAAAACCAAGGGAAGCTAAATGGTCTGATATTATATCTTCCAAAGTTTTGAAGGTTTGAAGTCCCTCCTTCACACCCAGCCACACAACCCTGACATAGTTTTTGCTTGGAAACGCACCTATCCCTGAAATGTTTATGTCAAATGGCTCGAATTTAGTGGCAACTTTCTCAAGAACATTCTTCACATTTTTAATTTTCTCATCTTCTATCTCCCCAAAAAACCTCAGATTGAAGTGAAGGTTCTCCTTCTCAACAAGTTTTACATCAAACTCTTCAAATTTTTTCTGTATCCTGACTATTTTCAGCTTCAAGTCATCAGGAATTGGGATTCCGAGAAATGCTCTCATAAAACTAGTATAATGTCAATTGGATTTAAACATCTATTTCTCAAAACACAAATCATTATAAATGAAAAGGATGTATATCTCTTACCGGTTAAGAATTGTGGTCAAAATCTAAGACAACACAACATGTTGTGGTTTTTCCTATGTTTTGCCCTTACTGTAATTCATCTAAAACTAAAGTTGTTGACAAAAGGGGCACTGATGAGAATAGGTCAATAAGAAGGCGAAGGGAATGTCTAAGCTGCAAGGAAAGGTTCACGACCTACGAAAAAATAAAGATTCCCATAGTCGTGTTGAAAAGGGATAAGAGAAAGGAAAGTTTTAGCAGGGGAAAGATCAAAAGCGGCGTCTTAAAGGCTCTTAATGGAAGGCCTGTAAACGAGAAGAGGTTTGAGAAATTCCTTGACGATATTGAGGCTGAGATAAAAAAGATGGATTGTAAGGAGATAAAGAGCAAGATTATCGGCGAGATTGTGACGGAAAAGCTGAAGAAACTGGACAAGGTCGCATATGTCAGGTTCATGTCTCATTTCAAAGACTTCAAGGACATAAAAACTTTCAAAAAAGTATTAAGGTAGTGGTTAAATGGTTAGCAGGGTAAGAAAAAGGGACGGAAGGATTGTTCCGTTCGAGAAGGAAAAAATAACGATTGCGATTTTCAAGGCAGCACAGGCTGTTGGAGGGTCTGACAGAAAAAAAGCTGAAGAACTGGCAGAGCAGGTTGCAGATATTGCCAGTAAAAAATATAATGGTAACATAGCCACAGTCGAGAACATCCAGGACATCGTGGAGAAGGTGCTGGTCGAGGACGGCCACTACAAGACCGCAAAAGCTTACATGTTATATAGGGAAGAACACAAGAGAATGAGAGATGTAAAGGGGCTTCTTCTTGATGTTGGTGATGTGATAGACGGCTATATATCAAAGAACGAGTGGAGAATAAGGGAGAATGCCAATATTGACTTTTCCTATTCAGGCATGATGTGGCACGGTATTGGAACAATCACTGCCTACTATGCCTTAAATCATGTCTATCCCAAGGAAATTTCTAGAGCTCACAACGAGGGGGACTTCCACCTTCATAATTTGTCAATGAGCCTTTGCGGCTACTGCGCGGGCTGGAGCCTGAGGCAGTTGCTGACAGAGGGATTCAACGGCGTTCCAGGTAAAGTTGAATCAGGAGCTCCAAGACACCTGAGGACTGCAATTGGCCAGATGATTAATTTTATAGGAGTTCTTCAGAATGAGTGGGCTGGAGCCCAGGCATTTAGCTCCTTTGACACGTATCTTGCCCCTTATGTCAGGGCCGACAACCTAAGCTACAAGGAAATAAAGCAGAACATCCAGGAGTATGTGTACGGCATGAACATAACTTCCAGATGGGGAGGCCAGAGTCCTTTCTCCAACATAACTTTGGATTGGACTGTTCCGGATGATTTAAAGAACCAGCCTGCTGTGGTTGCAGGCAAGGCCATTGGCAACACATATGCCGACTACCAGAAAGAGATGGACCTAATCAACAAGGCCTTTATCGAGGTGATGAGTGGTGGGGATAATAATGGAAGGGTTTTCACTTGGCCCATCCCAACCTATAATATAACAAAGAACTTGGACTGGGGCAATGAGAATCTTGAAGCATTGTTCAAAATGACTGCAAAATACGGCCTGCCGTATTTTCAGAATTTCATAAAAAGCGACCTTAAGCCTTCTGATGTCAGGGCAATGTGCTGTAGGCTGCAACTGGATTTGAAGCAGTTGAAGAACAAGACTGGCGGCCTGTTCGGTTTCGGGGAGTCCACCGGAAGCATTGGAGTTGTCACAATCAACATGCCAAGAATAGGCTACTTCTCGAAGAACGAGGACCAGTTCATGGAAAAGCTGGAAAGGCTGATTTATCTTGCAAAGGTGTCTCTTGAAATCAAAAGAAAGCTAGTCAACAGAATAATGGGAATTGGAATGCTTCCATTCTCAAAAAGGTTCCTCGGGAACTTTGACCACCACTTCTCAACAATAGGCCTTATAGGTATGAACGAGGCGTGCCTGAACTTCTTGGGCAAGGACATCGCAACTGAAGAGGGTAGGAAGTTCTCTTTAAAGGTACTGGACTTCATGAGGGAAAGGCTGAAGGAAATACAGGAGGAGACAGGCCACATATACAATCTGGAAGCTACTCCTGCCGAAGGGACTTCCTACAGGCTGGCAAAAATAGACAAGAAAAAGTATCCGAAAATAATAGCAGCTGGCAACGGCGTTCCGTATTACACCAACTCCACACAGCTTCCAGTAAATTTCACTGACGATATTTTCTGGGCGTTGAAGCACCAGGAAGGACTGCAGAGAAAATACACCGGAGGAACAGTGTTCCACAGCTTCCTGGGTGAGTCTCCGGATAATGGGGAGACAACAAAGCAGCTAGTAAAGAAGATTGCTAGCAACTTCGCGTTGCCATACTTCACAATAACACCCACATTCTCTGTTTGCAAGCAGCACGGCTACATAAAAGGCGAACATTTCAAATGCCCGACATGTGGAGCAAGGACAGAGGTCTACTCAAGGGTTGTAGGATACATAAGGCCTGTGCAGAGCTGGAACGCGGGGAAGCAGAGGGAGTTCAAGGACAGGCTGGAATTTAAGGTTTCCAATTTCAATTAATGGTTATGATAATAAAAGGCCTTCAGAAGCAAACTCTTCTGGACTATCCAGACAAGCTAGCCTGCACGATATTCACTTTTGGTTGCAACTTCCGATGCGGCTTCTGCCACAACCCGGAGCTTGTTGTCGAGGATGGGAGGGAAGAAATAAAGGAAGATTATATTCTTAATTTCTTGAAAGAGAGGAAGAGTTTTCTTGATGCAATATGTATAACAGGCGGCGAGCCAACCTTGAACAAGGACCTTCCTGATTTCATAAAAAAAATCAAAGACTTGGGATTTCTTGTCAAATTAGATACGAACGGCACCAACCCTAAAATGCTAAAAAAATTGATAGAGGAGAAGCTGCTTGATTACATTGCAATGGACATCAAGGCGCCTCTGGAAAAGTATGACAGTGTGGCAAATGTTGAAGTGAACAAGGATGACATAAAGGAAAGTGTGGAGCTAATCAAAAACTTCCCAAACTATGAGTTCAGGACAACAGTTGTTCCGGGTTTGTTTAGCGAGGAAGATGCAAAGTCAATTGGTAGATGGATTAGAGGGTCAAAAAAATTTTACATACAGCAGTTTAGGGGAATAAAAACGCTGGACAAAAAGTTCGTTGACATGAAGTCGTTTTCCAAAGAGAAACTTGAGAAGTTCTGTAATATATTGAAGCCTTTCTTTGAGAAATGTGAAATAAGGGGAGCTTAGACTACAATTAATTTTGAATGTGTTAGAATTTTTGGTCCTCTTGATGTTAACAAGACATCATTCTCCAACCTACAACCTCCAACACCTTTGACATAGACACCTGGTTCTATTGTAAACACCATGTTTTCCTGAAAGTTTATTTTCTTTATTATATCCCATCTTCTTTTTTTCTTTCTCTTCAGCTTTTCTTTTTTTGGTATTACTATAAATGGATACTCATGTATTTTCTTTCCTAACCCATGGCCAAGACCGTGCTTTAGAATAAAACCACTCTTCTTCAGATAGTTGCTTATTTTCTCAAAAAGTTGCCAACATGGTCGGTTTAATTTTATGGATTTTATTGAAAGTTTGTACGCCTTCAATGTAGTGTTGACAATTTTTCTTTGTCTTTTATTTATCTTGCCTTTTGTAAAGGGAACAGTAATGTCAGTATGGTAACCTTTGTAACAAGCACCAAAATCAACATAACCAATACCTGAGATTATTTTGTCTGTTGCCCTTGGCTTGCAGTGTATCATTGCAGACCTCTTGCCTGTTGCAACCAAAGTTTGGAAAGCCAAACCAGCTCCCTGTTTTCTTATGTTCCTCCCTATCCTTCTCCTTAGTTCTATTTCTGTTATTTCTTCTTTCAGAGAATTCCTAATCACTTTTATACAAGAATTGCTTATCTCTGCAGATTTTTTAAGAAGTTTTATCTCTTTAGGTGTTTTGATCATTCCCATAGAACAGCCTAAACTAACAATTTCCCTTTTTTCATAATCATTTTCTTGTCAAACCATATGGTTGGCTTGAAAAGAACGGCGTCTAGATGCACCTTTGAATAAACCTTTCCTTTCATTGACTTGTTGTTACCAAAGGCTATGTGGCACGTTTTAAATACCTTTTCATCATTTAACATATTTCCTATTATTTTTGCTTTCTTATTGAGACCTATACCAAATTCTGCGATGTTAGTAGAGTTTTTAACAGTAGAAAATATCTTTGCCAGCTTGCATTTCTTATCGCTTATGTCATAAGCCTTTCCCTTTGTAACATGAACGACTGTTTTGTTTTTGGCATAATTGGACATAGCGTTTATAACAATAACACCCTCTGCTGTCCTTTCAATAGGAGGAAGGAATACCTCACCGGCAGGCAAGTTCTCGCAATCCTCTTCTACTAAGATTCCTGAATCTATTTCAATAAATCTGTTCTTTACAGAAAAGGAAATGTAAGTTCCGCTATCTGTCATCACTCTAACCATGTTTGTTTTTTTCAAAATGTTTTTAATCCTTTCACCGACCTTTAAAATTTCATAAGGATCTGCTTGTAATGCCTTCTTCATCCTCCATGTGAAATCAGGCATTGATGCTATTCTCACTCCTTTCTTAGAAGCTTTTCTTCTAGCATTGGTGTGTGTGAGTGAAAATGTGGTGACAGCTATTACAACGTCATATTTCAACATTAGGTTGGAAATTATTTTTGACGGCTCTTCACCATTATACTTACCAACATTCTTAGTCACCATAGAAGTGTTTGGAAATATTTTCTTTAAATATCTCAGGAACTTTCTTGCTATCTTTATTTTTTTCCTGTCAGTTATTATCAGAATCTTGTCGTTCTTTTTTATATCAAGCGCTCTCTTGAATATGTTTTCCAGTTTCATAAATATAATTTAAAATTTTGTTATAATAAAATCTTTCCCTTGCTCATGAAAAGCTTGCCATCAACAAACATCTTGCCTCATTTCATGTCCTTGAAGAAGTCCCAGTGCATTGTCGCCTCGTTCTTGCCGCCGAAGCCCTTGTTGTCGCCAATGGCAATGTGTATTGTTCCCTTTAATTTTTCGTCGACTATTGTCAGGCCTCCAGTGGGTCTGGCGTTAGGGTTCGTGCCTATACCCAGCTCGGCAATTCTATACTTGTCGCCAGTGGCGTTCTTCAAGACATCTTCAAAGTCTTTCAAACCCTTCTCAACTTTATAATCAACAACCTTACCGTTTTTGAACTTGAACCAGACACCCTTTACCTGCTTGCCGAAATGCCACATGCACGGCAGATCAAAATATATCTCACCGTTGGCGGAGGTCTCAACAGGACAGTAGTACACCTCACCTGCTGGCAGGTTCAAAAAGCCGCTCTTGCCGTTTTTCCAAAGACCACAACCGTTTATGGGACGTCTCCCTTTCACAGAAAACTTCAGGTCGGTGCGCTTGCCAACTATGTGCACTTCCTTCGCGTTTTTCAGCCTCCTAATAACCTTCTTATTGTACTCAAAAAGCTTCTGAGGATCGGTACTCAGGGTCTTCCAGAAAATATCACTTAGTTTTTTGAAGGATATTCCCATGGCTTTTGCGTTTTCCCTAGTTGGATAACCCAACAATACGGATTTTATTGTTTTTTTAACAACCCTTCTATCCCTTATCTTTCTGATTGGCTTAAACGCCTTTATTCTCTCCTGTATTTTTTTCTGAGGCAACTTCTTTTCGATGAATGGGTTTGAATCATCAAGATGTATCTCAACATCTACATTCTTAGCAAAGAACCTTGAGAATTTGGGTATTCTCTTCAAATATTTCAGCTTGGTATCCTTGTATATTTTCAAGACAAGCTCGTCGCTGCTATATCTTATAGCTGGGTTGGCGCCGATTATTGCTGCCTCATACGCTAGCATTTCCGCGAATTTGACAGAAGTAGAACCTGTAGAAATAACAACATACTCCCTTTCCTTGACATACATGCTTTTTCTTATGATATTCCTTGCTATTCTCTGCATCTGAGCCTTTGAAATCATATTATCTATATACCATAGTTAAATAAAATGTTTTTGCTTCCAAAAAATAAAGAAGTTGAAGAGAAAAAACAATCTTCAAAAAAATCATTTCATGTCCTGCAGCGTTATTATTGAGACAGAACCCTGATTCCTAACCCTACCAACCTTCATTCCAACAATGTATTTTATCCCATGGTCGCCACATTGGTTGACCAGCTTCTGGTCGATATCTCCGTCAAATATCAAAGCTTCCGCGGACAGACCTTTCATAGTAGAGAACATCTCCTTTACAGGAACCCTTCCCAAAACATTCATGCTCCCATCAAGGAAGCATGCTGCCCTTGTGCCGACCAAGTCCTCAAGAACTGACTTGTATTTCACAAGCTTGGCAGACTCTATCTTTGGCACACGCCTTCTGCTTGTCTTCTGTTCCCTTCTATTTTCCCCTCTTGTACTGGTTCTTCTCGGCCTTACTCCTTCCTTTGCAGGAACCTTTTCCCTGAGAGCCTTGTACAAAGCCTTCTTGGTAAGCTCCTCAACTTCCTTTCCGGCAGGCGCCCTTGCCACAAAATCAATCTCGCAAACAGACTTCAGCTCCTTCAGGATGAGGTCTCCACCCCTGTCCCCGTCAAGGAAGGCTGTTGTTGTCTTGTCCCTTGTAAGACCAATTATTGCTGGTGGCACTGACGTGCCCTCTATTGCAATGGCATTCTTTATGCCGTTCTTCAGAAGATTCAGAACATCCGCCCTCCCCTCAACAATTATTATCTCGTTGTATGTCTCAATGTTCGGCCCTGCTGAAAGCCCCTCATAGCTTCCTATCTCCCCACCTCTAATTGCTTCCTTCATCTGCTCTGTTATCACATCAGTGTCAGGAGCACCCTCGTCAAATATCTTCTCCAGGAGATTCTTTGCCCTGTCTATGACATATCTTCTCTTGGCTGTCCTCACATCATCTATTTTTTCTATTGAAACCTTAGCATTGCAGGGTCCCACTCTTTCTATTGTTTCCACGGAAGCAGCGATCAAAGCTGTTTCTGAGCTGTCCAAGGAAGACGGTATTGTGATTATTCCTGATGTCTTGCCTTCAACTGTCTTCAGGTCAACGTCAATCCTCCCGATCCTTCCAGTTTTCTGCAATTCCCTCAACTCCATGTCTGGTCCCAATAGACCTTCTGTCTGGCCGAAAACTGCGCCTATGACATCGGGCTTCTCCACAGTGCCTTCAGCCTCAAATCTGGCAATTATTGTGTACTTTGAAGTAGCTTGAGCTAATTTACTCATTTTATTACACCCCTTAATTCCTCTATTTTTCTTATTTTCATTTTTGTGAACAGGAAACCTATCTTTCTCCTAGTTTCTCTGTCCACCTTGAATCCAAGGGATTGAAGAAATAAGTTAAGCTTCTTTGCTATTTCCTTTCCTTCAGCATCGAAGTCAGTTAATATGATGACTTCCTTGCCTTTAATGTCCTCCGCGGTTTCATACAAGCCGCGGTTAATTGTTATTATCTTAGTGAAACCAAATAAACATAAAGCTTCTCTGTCTCTTTTCCCCTCGACTATCACTTGCCTTTCCTTGACCTCGTCAAGGGTTTTGAAAAGCTTTTCTTCAATCTCTTGCTTTAACATATTAAATCTAAAGGTATTTAAAATTAAAGTTCTTCTGCCTCTTCCTTGCATGAGTCGCAGACCCACTTGTCATTGACATTGTGCAGCTCCTCAGAATAATTGCCGCACAATTCACATTCTCCACTGTTTGTCTCTTCAGGCACCTGCATTATTTCCTCTATTCTCAGATGCTCAGTAAGAACCTCTAAAGCCGATGGTGCCACCTTTGCTATTTCCCTTGCAGAAACAATGCCTATCAGCTTTCCCATTGATACAACAGGTATTCTCTCATATTTGTGCTTAGACATCAGGGCTGCAGCCTCAGTTATATCCTGGTCAGGAGTGCATGTGACTAACTCAGTCGTCATTATATCCTTCAGAAGCGACTTGGAAGCTGGTAAATCCTTTGCTGCTATCTTGTTCACAACATCCTCTCTTGTGACAATGCCAACAGGCTCCTTGCCTTCGCAGATTATGAGGCTTCCAACACACTCCTTCTTCATTATTTTTGACCCTTCAAGGACTGTCTGATCAGGTCTCGCTGTGACAACCCTGTTCACCATAGCGTCTTTTACTTTGATGCCCGTAGCCATATTATATTTCTTACTACCCAAGACAATTTAAAAACGTATGTTTTGGAAAAAAATCTTCATTAGTTAATTTTTTAAGTTTAATACGACAAATTATTAACATGGATACACGAAGTTTATCAAAGGAAAAGTTCGCAAAGAGAATAGCGGGAGAGATAGTTCTTAGTTCTGAGGCCGGAAAGGTAATAAAGAAATGGAGAAACGTCTTCAAGATACCACAGAGAAGGCTCGCTGATGAGATGAAAATAATGCCATCTGTTATTTCGGACTATGAGAACGGGAGGAGGAAATCCCCTGGAATAAAGATGATCAAGAAGATTGTTGAGGCAATGATAAACATTGATGAGAGGCGCGGAGGCAAGATAATACAGGAATTTGCTGAGCTGCCTACAAGGGCTGTGCTTTCAGAGGCTGTTCTGGACATGAGAGAATTTAACACGCCAATAACAATCAGGGAATTCTGCAATGGTGTTGATGCCTCACTTGTTGTGAGAAAAGATTTGATTGAAAAGAAGATATATGGCTATACAGTAATAGATTCATTAAAAGCCATAATGGACCTTTCGCCAATGGACATGGTCAAGCTTTATGGTCTGACAAGTGAGAGGGTTCTTGTATTCACAGGAGCTAACAGTGGGAGAAGCTCAATGGTTGCTCTCAAGGTGACAAACCTAAGGCCTGGCCTAGTAATATTGCACGGCTCTGAGAAGCTGGATGATCTGGCAAGGAGAATAGCAGAATTAGAATCAATACCACTTGGTACAATCAGGTCAAAAAACACAAACGACTTCTTGAAAAAATTGAAAATATCTTTCTAGACACCCCATCATTACTAGTCGAAGTCGGGTTTATAATTAAAAATATTTTATTATTTATAAATATAACAATGTTATAAGAAATAAAGGTTAAATTTTTCTTTTTGACCCCTTCTTCTTGTGAAAGCTTCACTAGAAATTGTAGGGTGGTCGCTTCCCATGGAAATATAACAATGTTATTTATGTTCACATAACCTTCATATTAGAGTTTTCCTTAGGAAATGGGGGGGTTAACGTGAAGTAAATTATATATATGTTAATAGATTTAATTACAGAAGAAACAAAGGTTTCAGCGAAACAGTGGTGACTTTTTTGAACAAGAGTGAAAATATATTTACTAAATTTTTGGAAACTAAACCCATTTTCTCCAAAAGGGATGTGTTGACTATTTCCTTCACACCAGAAACAATACCACACAGGGAGAAGCAGGTTAATGATCTTGGAAGGATTCTGGCGCCTGCGTTGAAGGACGGAAGACCCAGTAATGTATTCCTATATGGAAGAACAGGCACAGGGAAAACACTTGTCTCAAGGTTTGTCGGTTCTGAGCTTGAGAGAATAAGCGGAGAGAATGGAAGCAAGGTAAAGACAGTCTATGTTAACTGCAAGATGAAAAGGGTGGCTGACACAGAGTATAGATTATTGGCAGAGTTATCCAAGGAATTAGGCAGGACGGTCCCCTTCACAGGTCTGCCAACAGACCAAGTCTACCAGATATTCTTTGAAACCTTGGAAAATCAGGGCAAGACAATAATCCTAATCATTGACGAGATAGACGCCTTGGTCCAGAAGACCGGCGACGAGATTCTCTACAATCTGACTAGGATCAACCAGGAGCTAAAAAACTCAAAACTATCCATAATCGGCATAACAAACAATCTTGGCTTTATAGAAAGTCTGGATCCAAGAGTGAAAAGTTCTCTTAGCGAGGAAGAACTGATATTTCCTCCCTATAATGCTTTGCAATTACAGGAAATATTGAGAAAAAGATCTACAAAAGCATTCACACTCAATGTCCTTGAGGCTGGTGTTATAGAGAAGTGTTCTGCCTTGGCTGCTCAAGAGCATGGGGATGCAAGAAGGGCTTTGGATTTGCTGAGGGTTGCAGGCGAGTTGGCTGAAAGGAACGCGGAAGAGAGAGTTTCCATAAAGCACGTTGATGCTGCAGAGGAGAAAATAGACGTTGACAGGGTTGTGGAAACTGTGAAGGCTCAGCCAAGACAAAGCCAGGCTGTTCTCTTTTCAATGGTTCAGTTGGTTGAGAAGAACAAGGAAATACAGAGCGGTGAAGTGTTTGACAAGTATAACGAGATATGCAAGGGGCACGGGCTGAAGCCGTTGACTACCAGAAGGGTCTCGGACCTGATTTCAGAGCTGGACCTTTTCGGCATAATAAGCACAAGGATAATATCAAGGGGAAGACATGGAAGAACGCGTATAATAACATTAAGACTATCCGACACTGTCCTCAACAAATTAAAAAATCTTTTGGAAGAGATATTCCTATGAACCATGCCCGTGTCAAGAATCTGATTAATTCTGGTTTTCTTGTAGACGATAGAACAATGCCTGTCATAGATTCTCTGGGCGAGGATGATTTTCTTCTGTTGCAGAAGAAATTAAAAAAAGAAAAGGCCTTTGTTTTATCAAAGGAACTCATTAACAGGCTTTTGACCAAGGAAATAGAGATTCTAAGCCAGTTCAAGTCTGTCAAGACCATAACCATTCAGGACTTTGTCAAGACATTGAACGAGAGGTACAACTTCCTCCAAGACATATTAGTGAAAAAGGTGGAGCTAAAGAACATAGTTTCGATAAACAAGGCCAGTAATGGCATTGTTAGTGTAATAGGGCTTGTCAAGGAAATAGATGAAAGAGAAAACAACACCTTTGTTGTTTTAGAAGACCCCACTGGCAGCATCGGAATGCTAATTGACAAAAAAACAGCAGAGAGGCTCTGTTTGGATGATGTTGTCGCAGCAACAGGAAAAATAAACAACAAAATTATGTTTGTTGAGAAGCTTGTCTTTCCGTCTATTCCTCTAAGGCCTGTCAATTACAGTGCAGAAAGTGTAAAAATAGCCTTTTTGGAAAATGAGAAGAATATAGAAGGGGATTATATTGTTTACAGGGACAAAATCCAGGACAACATTAAGGACAAGTCATATGAAACATCATGCCCATGCTTTCTCAAAATAAAAAATGTCATAGTTCTGGTTGTTTTTGGTGTTGATCCAATTAATTTGTTAAATAAAAGATATGTGAATAAGGATAACAGGGACTTCTTGATAGATAAAATACCTGACATCATATTCACAGATTCTGGAAAGACTATGAGTTACAAGGGTGTCAGCATAGTGTCTTTGGGAAACTCAATTAATCTTAAAACAAGGGAAGTTGAAGTTTTATGAAAATTGACACTTCCAATATCAGATTTTTGTCGTTATCATCCTTCTACATATCTTTCAAAAATTTCATAAACTATCATTACAAAAACCGTAATCACAACTATAGCCAAAACAATTACAGCAGTGCCGAAAAAGTTGTTACTAGATGTTGAGATGTAGAAACAAGTAGATGATACCAAAGCACCAGATAGGAATAAGATAACCAACAAAACCTTTGTAACACCTTCCATAACTAAATTTTAAATTCCCTGGCTTTTAAAATTTCTCATTTAAGGAACTGGAAATATAACAAGAGCCACATCAGAATTCCTATAAAGAAACCTAAAACAACATTCGTTAGAAATATCAAAAAACTCTTATTGCTCATAATAAACATATTGAGAGACAGAGATTTAAAAAATATGTAATTATTTGGTTCTGAAGAACCAAAAAAACTTTAAATTCTTTAGACTTAAAAGAGTGTTATGGAAGTCCAAATTCTTGACTGTGACTACATAGTTCTTAACAACAAGCCAATAGTCAGGTTATTTGGAAAGACAATGGAAGGCAAGACTGTCTCTGTTTTGTACAAAGATTTCCTCCCTTACTTCTACCTACATGCTGACGAGAAGAAATACCCTGAGATTATGATGAACATACACGACAGATATCCTGGTTTGGTTATTGAGAAGGTGGAGAGAATTCTTCCAATAGGATACCAGGGTCCTTCCAAGGTTCTCAAGATAACAGGAGACAATCCAGCTAAGGTTAGGGAGATAAGAGAAGCCCTTTCAAAGTTCGGGACGCCCTACGAGGCTGACATACTTTTCAAGTACAGGTTCATGGCAGACCATAACTTGAAGGGCATGGGTTGGATAGATGTTGACGGCAGATTCAGGAAGACGAGCGTAGTGAAATGCAGCGCAATAGACGCAAACAATATCAAGCCAATAGAGAAGGTGAAGAACGCGCCTTTGAAATACTTGTCCCTTGACATTGAGTGCCTTTCCAACGGCCAGAGAGTGCCCACACCCGAGAAGGACAACATAATAATTGTAAGCCTTGCGTTCTCGCCGAAATATAAAGGAAAAAAGACTCTTGTAATTATGGCTAAATCAGCAAGGGTTTTAGGCAAGGATGTTGTTACCACAAACAATGAAAAGGAGATGCTGGAAAAGCTGAAAGATGTTATAAACGACTACGACCCTGACATCATATGCGGTCACAATATAAATGGTTTCGACCTGCCTTTCATCCTTAAGCGTATGGAGATATTCAATGTGCCAAGGGACATAGGCAGGTCCGAGAAGAATGCCTATGCCAGAAAGATGGCGCGCAGCTACATGCCGAGCATATCAGGCAGGATTGTTGTTGACACATTTGAAATATACAGAAGGGATCCCTGGGTCAAGTTCAAGAGGTATGACTTGAACACAATCTCGCAAAAAATGCTTGGTTTGGGAAAGGTCGAGATAGGGGGAAGCCATCCTGACCAGATACGGAAGATGTGGAGCGGGAAGGACATAGGCAAGCTCATAGACTATGCAAGAAGGGATGCTGTTCTTGTTCTAAGGCTCGTCAAGGAGAAGAACCTCATGGGCAAGTTCTTTGAAATATCAAAACTGTCAGGAGTGCTCTTGCAGGACAGCCTTGGCGGCCAGTCCCAGAGGCATGAGATTAGACTGTTGGGGGAATTCTACAAGAGGAAGTTCATAATGCCTTGCAAGCCGCAGGACACATCAAATGTGTTGGGCGGCCAGAAGCTGAAGGGTGCCATCGTTCTGGAGCCTGATGTCGGCTTCCACAAGTGGATTATATGTTTGGACTTCACCAGCATGTACCCATCATTGATAAGAGCATTCAACATATGTACGACAACACTTCTAATGGATGACAAAGACAACATTGAACACATGACAGCACCCAATAACGCAAGGTATGTCAAAAAAAGCATCAGGAAGGGAGTCATACCGCAGATTCTCGAGGAGTATATGAACAAGAGAGCAGAGGCAAAGAAGCAGTATAGAACAGAGACTGACAAGGAAACAAGAAGAATCCTCAAGGCAAAGCAGCTGGCTCTCAAGGATTTGGCAAACAGCCTTTATGGTTACACTGGCTACGCAAGGTCAAGGTTGTTCGTCATGAACATAGCAAACTCAATAACATCGTTGGGAAGGGATGCCATAACAAAAACAAAGAAGCTTATTGAAGACAACTATCCTGTAAAAGTTATTTACGCTGACACAGACTCAGTGTTCCTCATGTCTGACATAAAGGACCTTGACGAGTCAATGGAAGTTGGTGCCAAGATATCCAGCTTCATATCTGAAAAACTCTACGGCCTTGACCTGAAGTTCGAGAAGACCTACAAGTCGTTCATTATTCTGGCCAAGAAGAGGTATGCAGGCTGGGCTTTTGAAAAGGAAAGAGGGAAATGGGAAGGCAAGATAGACATGAAGGGAATAGAGACTGTCAGGAGGGACTGGTGCAATCTGGTTTCAAGCACTGCCTTTGATGTGCTTAACATTCTTCTCAAGGAAAATGACATCAAGAAGGCTTCCAAATATGTCAGGAACATTATTGATGACCTTGCCAAGGGAAAGATTTGTCTTGACGAGCTTAAGATCAGCAAGGGCGTCACAAAGCCCCTGGACAAGTACGACGGCCTGCAGCCGCATGTGGAGCTCGCAAAGAAGATGATGAAAAGGGACAAGACAAAATCCCTTGTGGGGCAGAGGCTTGAGTATGTTATAATAAGGGGAAACCAACTCATGTCAAAGCGAGCCGAGGATCCCAAGTATGTTGAAGAGAACAACCTGAAGATAGATTCACAATACTATATCTACAACCAACTGCTGCCTCCTTTGGAAAGGATTTTTGAAGTATGTGGCGTCTCTTCCTCTGAGCTTATAGAAGGTGTCAAGCAGCAAAGTCTTCTTGACGTTCTCAACGGCCAGAAGAAAGATGTAATCTCCCCAGAAAATACAGTGTTGAAAGAATTCGAGTCTGTTGTTTGCAAGGACTGCGACTGGACTTTTAGAAGGCCAACCTTGACAGGCAAGTGTCCCAAATGTTCTGGAACTTTGTATTTTTCTTCCAAGGGTTCCATTGGGAAGACTGTTGAATTCTCTAAATAATTGTTACACCCATGAAGAATAAAATACACGGCAGGATAAGACAACCCATTCCATAAGTTCTTCTTATGTTGAGATAATTAGGAATCAGGCCGACTGCTATTGAAACAATTAGAATCAAAACTCCAATCAAGCCGGAAAATATAACAGTCAAAACAAAAAGGAATATTGACGTGTAAAGGCAAAGCTTTTGGTAGTTTATCTTTCTTAGGAATGTCAAAGACATTTTGGTCATTTTCAGTGTTATGAGCGTTCCAATACCTGCTGAGATTATAATAAAAGAAATAAAAATCAAAGTCTCATTAAAACCAACTTCCAATAATTTGCTAACACCGACAGCAATGCCGGATCTTGGGTTGCCAATAAGCCACAAAGCAAGGATGGAATAGACAATGTCGCATGTTGTTATAGCTCCTATTGATACCAAGAATTCCCTGCCATCACCCTCCTTCTTCCCAAACGCCTGCTGAGTTAGAATTGTAGACTGCGTTGCTCCCAATCCAGGTAAAAGACCAGCAATTATCCCACCCAAACTGCCAATGCTAATGCAAGACAATAGATTTTTTCTTTCTATCTTCTCTTCATCATAGCTAAACTTTTCAGGCAGTTTTGTTTTCTGGAATATTGACATTAACAGCATTGGAAGACCAAACAAACCTGTTAACAATGGAAATAATGCGCTGTCAGCAAAATTATTCAAGACTATTAAACCAAGAAAGCCAGACAGGAGGAAAACACCTAGACCTAAGAACTTGTTCTTACCCCTTTCTGATAGTATCATGTATCCTATGACAGCTACCAACAGCCAGTGGACATGAGGCCTTATTGTTTCATACAAAGAAGGGATAAGGAATACAAACAGAGGCAATGTCAGAACAGAGAACAGGACACCACCTAGACTCCCTACAATACACAATTTGATTGCCTCATACCCTCTTCCTTCCATTAGAAGTTTGTGCCCTGGCAGAACTCCCAATACTGTTGATTCCTCAGGAGCACCAAGTAGAATGGATGGTATGAAATTTATGAACGAATTTATTACACCTGATGTTACAAGTATGACAGCTGTTGGCATCGGACCGAACAAGAAAGACAAACCAAGAATCATTGGTATTGTGTTGTTAGGGTGCAAACCGGGCAATAATCCTGCTACAATTCCGAATATTGTTCCTATTGCTAGGGCTAACAATAATTCTAACATGTTTAAGAATTTGAAAGAAGGAAGAAAATATTAATTTACTACTGCTAGTAGTAATCATCACTCTTCTTTTATCAGCAGCTTCCTTGCGACTATAGGAAACGCGGGTCTTGTTATGAATACACCAATCAAAACTCCGATGGTTGTAATGATTGCAAAGCCCTTCATCGCACCTATTCCAATGAACATTAGCGGAACCATGGCAGCTATGATTGTTCCGGCTGCACTGAAGACTATGAAGAAGGACCTCTTGATTCTCTGCTTTACAGTGTAGCTTTCATTATCCTTCCCGCCAAGCAGTATCTCGTCTATCATTATTATCTGGTCGTTGGTGCCTGTTCCGATGGCAGCTATCAGGCCCGCAATTGATGCCAGGTCTATTGTCCATCTCAGAAGACCGGCCGCTCCCAATGTCAGTATCAACTCAGCCGCGCTCCAAGCCATCATCTGAATCAATATCTTGAACTTCCTGTACCTGATGAATATTACAGCCATTACAGAGAATCCAGCTATTGCCGCTGCAAGCAGGGCCTCCCTGAAGAACTCATTTCCCAAGGTTGGGGATATTTCGTCTATCTTTATTGTTTCCAAGCTGACAGGCAATGATCCTGACTGCAGGATGCTTTTCAGCATTAACTGCTCCTCGAAAGCCTCTTTCCTATTTTCCCTGAACCCTGTTATGGCCGGGCTTGTCAGGGCCTTGCCTTTCAGATCCGCTGCTATGCTCAGATCGGTTATAACATTATCATCCAGATAAAGGGATATCCTGCCCTCCAGATATTTTGTTGCTGAATTGGGGTCTGTTATCACTTTCATGGTTTTAGTTACCTTTGCAAAGTTCTCAGCGCCGTTCTCTGTTATGAACACTTGGAAATTGAACTCCCAGCCTCCTGACTGCTGTATTATTCTAGAAACGCATATTCCTGTCTGCTCCTGTATGCAGACAGACTGAATGTCATTCCCAGTGAAAACAGTGAAGAGAAGAACAGCACTGCTGTTTGTTAGGTTTAGCACTTGGAAGTCTATGCCTTCAAGCTCAGAGCTTTCATTCTCTTCTAATGTTGAACCGCCAACAATTATTTTATTTTCCATATATTCTAAGTCATGTTCCTCGTCTAGAGTCAGACTGCCAGTACCATTATCAAAGTTTACAGTTCTCGGTATTTTTCCCTCGAACTTGCCCTGCTTTGCCAGAAGGTTCTCCACTTCCTCCTTTGAGCCGCCTGCCATTTCTATCTGCACGTATTTCTCCCCGGTCACGTCGTTTATCCTCTGGAACTTGGCCTCCTTCAGGCCGAAAACATTTATTCTTGTTTCCAATGTTCCTACTATCTGCTGCATTGTGGTATCACTTACATTTTCCTTGGGCTTTAGCAAGATTCTTGTTCCCCCAACAAGGTCGAGGCCAAAGTTAAGGTTGCTGAAAGACGATCTTGAGACCTCTATGCCCAAGCCAACACCTTTGTTAATTATTTCAAGCTCTCCTGAGTGCATGAACCTGAAATTGCCAGTGAAGTTCTCAAACTGATATAAATCCTCGGGGGTTTCAATGGTCTCTTCATTTGCCCATGTTATATATTCCCCCACGTTCACCACATTGTAGAACGATGAGTTGCTAGAGACATAGTCGACCCTGACGCCACTTTGCGGTATTGGGTTTATCAGGACTATGGATATGATTACGGAAAATATCATCAGCAAAATTCTCCAGTTTTTCAATAAACCGAATTTCATTTTCTTTTCCTCTCCAGATGCCATCTTAGCAAAGGCGTTGAAAACAGCCATGTGTTCTGAAGGTCAACCAGAAGGCCTATCAAAAGTACTGAGGCAATCTGGGTTATGACAGAAGACAAGGACATTGTATACAGAGCGATTAAAGCAACCATGGTTGCTGCTGTTGTGGTGAAGCTGGTCTTGTAGCTGTCCTTCAGCTTTTCTTTAGTGTCTCCTCCCCCCTTCACTAGTCTTGTTGTTATCATAACATCATCATCAACAGAATAACCGATTATCATCAAAAGCGCGGCAAAGCTTGCCAGTGAAAGTTTTATGCCGATTAGCTGGGTTATAGCGAGCGTTTCAATAATGTCAAAGACAGGAGTTAATGTAATGTAAAAGCTTATTATGGGAGTCTTGAATATGAACAGGATTGTCAGTGCCATGAAAATGAATGCAATCACGAGAACAAAGAAAGCCTGCTGCAAGGATGCTGCTCCAAGGCTTGAACCGACAGATTGGACAGAATAATCCTCAAAGTCATATCCTTTTTCTCTCAAGGTCTCTAGGATGTCATTAGAATCTATGCTGGCATCAAACTCAATGAAGACGGAATGGCCAGTCAGGCCTGATGCCGTCCTCGCATTCGCATCATACTCTTCAAGTATATCTATTATTTCTTTCTCGTTTACCGCGCTTTCAGATTCTGCTATTATCTGCGTTCCTCCTTTCAAGTCAATGTCCAAATTCAAGCCTGTTGTTGTCATTTGCCAGAGCAAGTAGATTGAGCATAATGCCAAAATAGCTATTGGCACTGCCAGTGAAATTTTATAATTCATAAGAAATAGATATGTTATTAAAGTATTTTAAGCTTAAATGATATTATGAAAATCGGCATAGTCGGAGGCGGCATAAACGGCACATATCTGGCTTGGAAGCTCTCAAAGGCGTATGATGTCACTTTGTTTGAAAAAAAGAAGACAATAGGCAAGGACGTGTGCTCTGGTCTTGTTTCTGAGAGGCTCTGGGAATTTGTGCCGAGGTCAAAAGAGCTCGTGCTGAACACTATAAGCAGGGCAGTGCTCCATTTTCCCAAGAAGGATGTCAATTTCAACTTCTATCCCAAGATGATTGTTCTCAACCGCAAGTCATTGGACGGCTACATAGCCTCTCTTGCAGAGAAAAACGGGGCAAATATTCTTCTCGACACAGAGGTGAAGAGGATATATCATGTGAGAGGCATGAGGCCTCAGATATCTGTCAGGGGCAAGGTTCACGAGTTCGACTATTTGATAGGGTCGGACGGCTATTTTTCCGTTGTCAGAAATAGCATAGGCATAAAGGCTCCAGGATACAGGCTGGGAATATATACTTATGTCAGCAGGAAATCAGCATCCAAGTCTGACAAGGTGGACATATATCCGCTTGACGACGGCTTCATGTGGACAATACCAAGAGGAAAGAATGTTGAGTATGGTGTGTTGGCCAAGCCTACTGTTGCCAAGAAATCCTTTAACAGTTTCTGCAAGAAAAAAAGGATCAAGCCGAAAAAGATGCATTCCTATGTTGTTCCAAGGGGTCTGATACACGCGGAAATGGGGAGGATTGCTCTCTGCGGTGATGTCATAGGCTTGACAAAGCCGTGGAGCGGGGGCGGCATACTCTGGAGCTTGACAGCCGACGAGATTCTAATCAGAAACTTCCCCAATTTCAAAATATACAATCAGGAACTGAAACACTACTTTGAGCCTAAGATATTCTTCTCCAAATTAATTGAGAAAACAGGCAGGTTTGTGGGGAACAACATCCCAAGGCTAGCGCCGAGGGAGCTTTACTTTGACGGGGACTGGATATTTTAATGTAAGTAGTGGTTGCTTGATATCAATCCTAATTCCGACTAAGGACGAACCCCTTATACAAAATCTTGTCAACAGGATAAACAAGACAATAAAAAAGAAGCATGAAATTATTATTGTTGACAAAAGCAGAAGAAGACCAAAGATAAGGGGAGCGATTGTTCTCAGGCAGAAATCCGACGGTCTTGGCAATGCAGTTCTCGAAGGTCTTGGAAAGGCTAAAGGCAATATAATAGCAGTGATGGATGGCGACGGCTCCCATGATCCGGAGGACCTGAAGAAAATGCTTATGAAAATACCTAGGTACGACATTGCCATAGGCTCCAAGCTTGTTCCCGGTGGTAAAACAGAGGATTCCTTTTCTAGGAGAGTTGTCACAAGGATTACAAACTATATTGCAAGAACAATTTTAGGGTTGAGAATAAGGGATTTGATGACAGGCTTTATAGTTGTCAAGCGGAGCGTTCTTGAAAAAATAAACCTCAGGCCAAAGGGATACAAGTTCGTTCTTGAGATAGTCTACAAGTCAAAGGCTAGAGTCGCGGAGGTTCCAATAACATTCCACAAGAGGGAGGCAGGCGAGTCAAAGGTTGGCTTTAATCTAAAAGGTATTAAAGAATTCTCAAGAATAATAATTTTACTGTTAGAGTTAAGATTGGGTGTGAATAAATGAGGATAGGAATAATAGGTGGCGGTTTAACCGGCTTGACAGCCGCATTCCTTCTGTCCAAAAAGCACAAAGTCACTGTTTTCGAAAAGGAAGATTATCTAGGCGGTATGGCCTCTTCGTATTCGGTCAAATGGGACGAGAGAACATACTCTATAACCAAGACATACCATCACATTCTTGACGGCGACAAGACAACAGTTGACATTATTAGGAAACTTGGCCTGGAGAGGAAATTCAGCAGGAAGAAAGTCAAGACAGGTTTTCTTTATGATAAAAAAATAATAGGCTTTTCAACACCTATTGAAATACTGAAATTTCCCATTCCACTTTCAGACAAAGTCAGGATGGCGAAGTTTATCCTTTTTGATTTAAAAAGAAGAAACTGGGACGGCCTTGAGGGCGTCAACACAAAGCAGTGGATAACTGATAAGGCAGGCAAGGTCAACTACAATGTCTTCTTCAGGCAGCTCATCAGGAACAAGTTCCATGACTCTCCTGAGAAAATAGCAGCCTCATGGTTCGGCACGCGCTTTTCCAAAGAGTCATCATCATTCCTAAAGAAGTTCGGATGGCTGAGAGGAGGGGTCGTCCAGATCATAAACAATTTTGAGAAGAGCATAAAGAAAAACAAGGGAAGAATAATTACCAACTCAGAGGTTGTTTCAATCAGGAACAAAAAGATAACATATGTAAAAAACAAGAAAAGGAAAAGCATCCAGTTTGATTTGGTTGTCAGCACTGTCCCACCTGAAATATTCTTGAAGATTGTAGACAAGATACCAAAGGAATTGGAGAACTCCTTCAAAAAAATAAAATACCTGAGCTGCATATGCGCCACCATAGGCCTGAAGAAAAAAATGTTCGACCAGTACTGGGTTAACATTTTGGACAATAACCTTCCATTTGTGGTCCTCTTCAACCATACCGCGTTGTATGAGGATGCGGCCCCCAAAGGCAAGTCTGTCTGCTTCGCATTGACATATCTAAAGAGCAATGAGAAACTCTGGAAGAAGTCCGACGAGCAGATAAAGAATATTTATGTTGAAGTGATTAAAAAAATAATACCAGGTTTTGAGGAGAATATTGAATGGTTCAAAGTCTTCAGGGTGAGACACGCAGAAGCCATTTACAAGCTGGGCTTCACCAATCCGCCGGTAAGTTATGACGGCATATTTTTCGGTGGTATTTATAGAATTTATCCTAAAATAAGAAACATGGCCTCTGCCATGGAAGAGGGCATTAATGTTGCCGAGAAGATAGAGAGGATGATTTAATGTCTAAGGTTGCTTTTTTAAAAGTCGGAAAGGTCAGCAAAGAGCAAGTCAGGAAAACCGTTCACAAAGCAATGAAAATAGGGAACTGGAAAAAATATGTGAAAGGCAAGAAAATATTTGTCAAGATCAACGGGATTTCCGACCAGCTGGTTCCGGGCCAGTGCACGTCGCCGTGGGTCATAGATGCTGTGCTGGAAAAAATAAAGGACACATATCCGAAATCCTACATATTCATGGGCGATGCCAACCTTGCAGCTTCAGAGCAGTTGAACAAGGCAGCCAAGCTTTGGGGCTTCTACGAGCTCGCCAACAAGTACGATGCAAGGTTTGTAAACCTTTCAGAAGAGCCACTAGTCAAGACAAAATTCGGCGGCAAGATTCTGAAAAATATGGAAGTGCCCAAGATACTTCTTGATGTTGACAGAATTGTTAACATGCCTATTGCAAAGACTCACTGCCTCACAACAATAACATGCTGTTTGAAGAATCACTGGGGTTTACTACCGAGGTTCAGACACCAATATCATTTGGTTGCAGATCAGGCTATTCCAGATGTTAATAATTTTTTCAGAAAGACAACCTTCAATGTTATTGACGCAACAATAGGAATGGAAGGCAACGCACCCAGGACCGGGATTCCTAAAATATTTAATTTAATCCTTGCAGGTCCTGACAGAGTTGCGCTTGACTACACTGTTGCAAGGCACATGGGCTTTGATGCTGACAAGATAAAACACATTGAATTGGCAGAAAAGATGGGCGTCGGCTCTAGGAAGAATATAAAAATTGTTGGGAGCAAATTCTTTGTGAACAAGGTCAAGGTACCAGAGCCCAACAAGCAGCCAATATTCTTCTGGGAAATGCACTTGAGAAAAATTCCGATTGTCAAGCCGATTCTGTTCGATACTCCTATATTTTCTTTTCTTTGCAATATTGCGACTTTTTATAACACTAAAGTTTGGTACAACAGGTTCGGGAAAAAATATATTAGAAAAATTTTAAAAACACCTTATGCTGACGAATTCAGACCTCTTTTGAAGAGACACAACATAAAAGTCTAGTTGGTTCTATGAAAAAAACTAGGACAAAAAACATAAGTAAGCTATTAAAAAACAAATTGGTTCTGATATTGGCAATCGGCTTGTTGGTAAGACTTCTAATATCCTGGCAGGATGTCTCGCTGCTGGTGGAAAAGATAATTCTTGACGACTCCTTCTACGGTTACCAGATAGCCAGGAACGTTGCCATGGGCAACGGCATAACTTACAATGGAATTGACAAGACTAACGGCCTTCAGCCGCTGTGGATATTCCTGATAACACCAGTGTTCCTTTTCATAAAAAACATCCATCTGGCAGTTAACATAATACTGACAATCGAGACTGTTCTTGACATTGTAAATATCATTCTAATTTACAAGCTGGCCAAACACCTTTTCGACGAGAAAGTTGCGCTACTTTCATCGCTGTTCTGGGCAATAAATCCTCTCATATTTTTCCAGACCTTATCTGGTGTTGATATAACAATCTATATAACTTTCATCCTTGCGTCACTGTACTTCTATTACAAGACGCAGAACAAGCTTGATTTCACTAACCTATTTATCTTAGGGTTATTGCTTGGGCTGACAATCCTATCCAGAATGGATGGGCTGTTCCTTTTGGTTGCAATTTCCTTCCACATGCTCTTGAACAAGAAATCACATGGCATCCCAAAAATTTTATATCTGTCAATTATAGCCTTAATTGTTATTCTGCCTTGGTTTGCTTGGAGCTTCTTTGAGTTCGGAACAATAGTACAGAGCAGCGGGATTGCCAACTACTATTCTTCACACGGCATAATACCTTATTATGACTTGAGTGAGCCTACAGGTGCAACCCAAGTTTTGTCAAGAACAGCTGACAGCTTCATAAGAGCTTTTGGCGCTCTGGCAAACCAGATGGGAGTCGTAGATTTCAACCTTAATGTAATAACAATTGCGCTTCTATTGTTTTTTG
>CAYQXC010000002.1:26047-28809 GCA_964421545.1 uncultured archaeon
GTCCGTACCCATAATGTTTTCAATTCTCCTGATACTTTTTTACGCAGGTTATTTGTGGGGCGTTCAGATAAGATACACCACACCCATAATTCCATTCTTGACAATACTGATGGCAGCAGGTTTTTACAACATAACCAAGAAGACCAGATTGGAACTTACATCAAAATTCATTCTTGCCGCAATCATCTTGATGGTTGTTGTTAACGGGTTTCTTCAGTGGGACAGAGGCTATTTTTCTTGGCAGAAGGAAATATACGAAGATGCTGCCTGGGTCAAAGAAGCAACTCCAGAACATTCAATAGTGGGCGGGTTCGCTTCCGGCATAATGATGTACTTCTCTGATAGGACGTTCATAAATCTTGATGGCGTCCTTAACTTCGATGCGATTGAGGCCGTCTTGAACGAGAATATGTATTCATACATGAAGAGCAGGAATATAAGCTACTGGGTGGAGAGCTCATATCACAACCAAACATTTGTCGATATGTACAAGAGAGGAGAGAGCATAGACATACTCAAAGAAAATCAGTGGAGCAGGGTAATGGGAGAGGGATCAGAGAATCTCGAACTTATAGAGGCCAGATACGGAATATACCGGCATATACGCGGGTTTGATATGTTAATATCTTTTATTAAGGTAAAGGTTAATTAAAAGGGGAATCATATGAAAGTTCTATTAATAAGGCCGAGCTCAAGCCAAGGCGAGTTGACCAAGACATCTTTGGCCCAGCATCCAATCAATCTGCTCTATCTTGCCGCATATGTGAGAAAGTTCGGCCATGATGTTAAAGTTTTCGATTATGAGGTAGAGGACTTTGATATCAATAAAATAAAAGATTTTTGTCCTGACATTGTCGGGTTAACAGCAATGACACCAACAATAAAAAAGGCTGCCAGGATAGCCAAGCAAATAAAAAAGAAAATAAAGACAACTGTTTTGATTGGGGGGAAACATGTTACTGCGCTGCCAAGGCAAACATTGAAAGAGTTCCCTGCCTTTGACATTGGAATAGTTGGAGAGGGCGAAGAGATATTAAAGGACATATGTGATAGCAAGTCTCTCAAAAAAATAAAGGGAATAGTTTACAGGAGCGGAAGGAAAATTATATTAAATAAAAGAAGGCCGCCAATAAAGAATCTAGACAAGCTGCCCTTTCCCGCAAGGGACCTTATAGACATGAAAAAGTACAGGGGAGCATCCACTCCCGGTCTTTCAAGGGAATTCCTTAACATAACCGAGCTCTACATAAATCGTGGTTGCAACTGGGGTCTCTGCACTTTCTGCGCTTCCATGCTGACTCACCGCAAGTTCAGGGAGCGCTCCATAGGGAATGTTGTTGAGGAGATGAGAGAGTGTATAGACAAGTATGGAATCAATCACTTTACCATTGATGATGACACTCTGACAACTTCGAAGAAGAGGACTCTGGACTTTTGTAGGGAAGTGAAGAAACTCAATGTGACATGGGACTGTGATTCCAGGGTTACAATTGACAAGGAGATGATAAGGGCCATGAAGAAGTCTGGCTGTAAGAAGATTGCGTTCGGTGTGGAGTCTGGGAGCCAGAGAGTTCTCCAGATGATTAGAAAGGGCATTACTGTCAAGCAAATCAAGGATGCTTTCAAATGGTGCAAGGAGGTTGGGATGGAAACTTCCGCGTTCTTCATGATAGGTGCCCATCCTGACGAGGCATGGGAAGACTTGGAGAAGACAAAGGAACTTATAGGAGAGATAAAGCCTGATTACATAACAGCCTCAATTGCTGTTCCCTACCCTGGAACAGAGATAAGGAAGCAGATGCTTGAGAGGAATTTGGTGTTCAGCGACGACTGGTCCACTTATGCCCTCTATAACATCAAGCCACCTTGGAGGACCACCAACTTTACAAGCGGGCAACTGCTGGGAATACAAAAGCAAATGATTAAAAATTTCTATATGAGACCCGATTATATGATTAAGCGTGTCTTGAAAATAAGATCTTTCGGAGAGATGAAATACTGGGTCAAGGCTTTTTTCGGAGTAAGAAAGACAATTTTCAGGGGCAAGAAAAAACGGTAGTAACCATGTTAAGAAGATACTTTTCAAATTTGGCCGAAACCGCGTTGAGGAACAACGCAGAGAACATCATAAGATTGTTGAAGGAGAGTCCTAATTCAAAGCTTTTGGACTGCGGCTGCAGCGACGGCAGCAAGACAGTCGCTTACGCTAAGACTATCAATACAAAAAACATTTACGGCGCTGACAGCAATGAAAAGCAGATGAAAGCGGCCAGAAGGAGAAACATAAAGTGCGCAAGGCTAGACCTGAACAAGAAAACAAAATACTCCTGCAAGTTCTTTGATGTTGTAATTGCCAACCAGGTGATAGAGCATCTGTGGGATTTTGACATGTTCTTGTCCGAAATGAACAGAATCCTGAAAGACGATGGTTATCTTATTATATCAACTGAGAACCTGTCCTCGTGGCAGAACATAGCTAGCTTGTTGCTCGGTTGGCAGCCCACGTCAATATCCTCCGCAACTGCCAAAAGGAAATCCATAGGGAATCCGTTCTCAATGGTCAAGTCCAAAAAAACCGGCAACATACATTACAGGGTGTTCTCCATCAGAGGCTGGGAGGACCTGTTTGACGCTCACGGCTTTAGGACAGAGAGGGTTCTGGGCTCTGGCTATCATCCCTTTCCTGTTTTCATGGCCAATGTTTTGGCTAGGATTGACAAAAAACATAGCTCTTTATTAACTTTCAAATTAAGAAAAAAATA
>CAYQXC010000003.1:0-20574 GCA_964421545.1 uncultured archaeon
GTCTCAACCCTGAAAATCTTGTGCAAAGTCCTTGCAAGCTCAACGCACTTGGAGTTCTCGCCATGGTCGACTATTATCCTCTCAGGCCTCTGCTTCAATCTAGACAAGTAATTCAATATCTGCTTGTGGTCAGAGTGCCCGCTCAGCCCGTTTACATTGAATACCTCCAAGTTAATTGGAACAGCAGTATTCCTGCCGTTCTTGCTTTCCATGGGAACTTCCTTCCAGCCCTTCTGCACCCTCCTTCCAAGGCTTCCCTCTGCCTGGTATGAGACAAAGACAAGGCCGTTATTCTTGTTCTCTGCAAGATTCTTCAGCCACCAGACACTGGGTCCGCCGACAAGCATGCCGGATGTTGCGATTATGACGCAGGGCTCACCAGCTTCAAGAATCTTCTTCCTGTCCTCTGTAGAACCTATCCTCTTGAATATCTTGTCAGTGAATGGGTTGATGCCTTGCTGCAAAATCAGTTTCTGCATTTCCCTGTTGAAGTATTCCGGATAGGCAGTGTGTATTGCAGTCGCGTCCCAAACCATGCCGTCAATGTAAATGGGATACTTGAACCCGGCCCTTGACAGGATTGCCATGGCGTCCTGGGAACGCTCAACAGCAAAGCTGGGAATCAGGGCAATGCCTCCTCTCTTGCACACCTTGTTGCAGGCCTCGATCACCTGGGCCTCCGAGTCTGCTCTTTTGGGAGTTATGTCCTCCCTTGAGCCGTATGTGGATTCTGTTATAACAGTCTCAGCTCTGGAAAAGTTGTTGCTTGCCGGCTCCAGCAAAGCTGTCCTATCGAACTTGTAGTCGCCAGTGTAAAGGACATTATGCATGCCGTTGCCAATGTGAACATGAACAAGAGAGCCTCCCAGTATGTGTCCCGAGTTTAACAGGGTCAGCCTCATGTCAGGAGTTATGTCAGACACCTCCCCATACTTCAGGCATATGGAATGCTTGACAGCCTCCTTGATGCCCTTGGTCGAGTAGGGGGGTTTCCTGCCTTCCCTCTGCGTCAGCTCAATGTAATCCATGCACAGCAAAACCATGAGGTCCCTTGTGGGGGCTGTCAGATACAATGGCCCGTCATAGCCCATCTCATACAATAGCGGAATCAGGCCGCAATGGTCCAAGTGGGCATGCGACAGAACAATCGCGTTCAACTTGTTGATGTCGAATTCAGGAGCAGTAAGATAGGGGAAATCGTTGTTGCTGGGCTTTATGCCGCAGTCTAATAATACTCTGCTCTCAGGAGTCTGCAACAATATGCAGGACCTGCCGACTTCCCTGAAGCCGCCCAAGGCTGTCATCCTGATCCATTTAGTTTCCTTCCAGCCGCTGTGGATGTGCTTCCCCACCTTGTTGAGGAACTCCTTTCTGAACTTCGAATTCTTGTACAATAAATCTCTGAGAACCTTCACAATCTCGGACGGAATTACAGGAGCCCTCTTGACAGTTGGCAGCCACCATGTCTGCTTCTTAATCTCTTTTAAATTCTCCCCGCCCTTGCCGATTACCAGCCCTGGCTTCTCAGCCTCTATTGTGACAGAGCCGAACTCCGGCTCAAAGTCCATGTCAACAAGCCCGGCCTCTTTCGGCACAATCATCTTTATTAATTCCTTGGTCTCCTCAACATCCCTGCATATCGAGGGATCCGGCCTCAGGATTATCCTCTTCTTTATTGTAGAAACAAGCCTCTTTATCTCCTGGTTGTCCGAAACAAAGAAGTCCTTGCTTTTAGTGTAGAGAACTATCTCGCAGCCCTCGTACATTATGTCGGAAATCTTCGCATCCTTGGGCAGACTGTCCTTTACCTTATCGAATAAATCACTTGTTTTCTCCTCTACCATAAAATTCCCTCTTTAAAGTCATTTCAAGAATACCAATTGTGTTCAGTCATAAAAGGTAATCACGAGTATTTTTTAACTTCCTGCTCAGACAGCAGCTTGAAGCCGCTCTTGTCAATCACAGCAACCTCTATTCTCTTGCCGCCAGAAGCGATGTCCCTCTCCTTTGCAGCCTTGATAGCATTGATGACCAGGACGATTGCATCTGCTGTTGCCATGTTCTCCTTGAAGCCAGCCTCCAAAACGCCATAGGCGAACGGAGAACCAGAGCCGGTCGAGTAGTACTTGTCATTGTGGTCGTAACCGCCGAACGGATCAAACGAGTAAACATTGGGCTCCTTGTCAAAGCCTGCCAGGATGAACTGGTTTATGTAAGGATAGTACTTGGAACCGTGCATTATGTTGGACAAAAGATTGGCTGCGGCCTTGACTGTTATTGGCCCCCTGTCAAGCTTGAACAAATTGAACTGTGCCTTTAATAGTCTGACCATTGACTGGGCGTCGCCGACTCCTCCGGCTATTGTCAGGCCGATGTGGTCGTCCAGCTGGTATATCTTCTGCGCCAATTTCGAGTCCACCATGTAGCCCATTGTGGACTTCTGCTCTGCAGCTATGACAACTGCGTCCTTTGTAATAAGGCCGATTGTTGTTGTTCCCTTTTTTACATCCATTAGTTCACCAGAATTTGACAATTATCATATTATAGAATAAATGTATATAAAGATTACGGTGATTAGTAGGTTCTTGCGAAATTAGCAATGACTTTGCCCTTCTTGCCGCACACAATGCAGTCGCAGAACACTTTTCCCTGCTTGAATGGGATGTTTGTTATCTTGGCTCCTGTCTCATCTTTCACCTTGTCCTCACATTCCCTCTTCTCGCACCAACATGTCTGTACCATGCCGCCCTTTTTCAGGGCCTTCTTGAACTCCTCGAAGGTTTTGACCTTGTGGATGTTCTCGTTGAGGAAATTTGACGCCTTCTCAAAGAGATTCTTGTGCATGTCGTCCAACATAGCCTTTACTTTCGGAGCGACCTTGTCAGTTTTAACTGTTTCCTTTTTGCCGTTGTCCCTTCTTACCATAACAACTTGCTTTTTCTCAATGTCCTTGGGCCCTATCTCTATTCTTAATGGCACTCCCTTGAGTTCCCACTCGTTGAACTTGAAACCAGGAGAGAAGCCGTCCCTGTCATCAACATAAGTCCTGAATTTTGTCTTGATTTCCTTTTCCAGTTTCTCAGCTTCCTTTATTATCTTGTCCCTTGTCTTCGAATTGTAGATGGGAACTATGACAATCTGGATGCTTGCAATCTTTGGCGGAAGAACCAAACCCTTGTCATCCCCATGTGTGGCAATCATGACACCAATGTCTCTTGTTGAAATGGCCCATGTGTTCTGCCATGCAAACTTGTTCTCCTTTTTTTCATCAAGAAATGTTATGTCGAACGCCTTGGAGAATTTCTGGCCGTCGTGGTGGAAGTCAGGCCCCTGTATTGCCTTGCCGTCAGGCAAGAGATACTCTATGGTTGTTGTGAAGACAGCGCCAGCGAACTTTTCCTTGTCAGATTTCCTTCCCATTATCCCGGGAAGGGCCATGACATCCTCTGTTATTTTTTTGTATATGTCCATGATCTGCTTTTCCTCTGCTAGCGCCTCCTTCTCAGTTGCGAAAACAGTGTGGCCCTCGTTCCAGAGGAACTCCCTAGTTCTCAAGAACGGGACAGCGTGCTTGAACTCCCACCTAACAACATTGTTCCACTGGTTGTATCTCATTGGCAAGTCCCTCCATGACCTTATCCATTTGGAATAGCTGGGGTACATTATTGTCTCGGAAGTCGGCCTTACAGCAAGTCTCTCGTCAAGCTCGCTGTTCCCAGTGTGCGTGACCCATGCGACCTCCGGTGAGAAGCCCTCGACATGCTCCTTTTCCTTGTTCAGCAGCTTCTCAGGGATGAAGAGGGGGAAGTAAACGTTCTTTATTCCTATTTTCTTGAACTTGCTGTCAGTGAGCTTTTGAATCTGCTCCCAGATGAAGTAAGCGTCAGGCCTCAGTATTATGCAGCCGGACACATCGCTGTACTCGGTCAGGCCGGACTTCTGCAAGACCTCTAGGTACCACTTGCCAAAATCTTCAGACTTTTTAAAAGTTAACCCGAGCTCTTCGGACATACCAATTATTTAATATTTGTACTATATATTGATTGTATGAAAATTGGGATTTTTTCTGATTGCCATTGCGGTTACAAGTACGGCGAAGAGAGGGGAGAGGACAGCTTCATTGCTTTGGACGAGGCAATGGACAAGACTCTGGACTGCGATTTGATATTGATAGGAGGGGATTTGTTCGACGCAAGGATTCCCAAGCCGGAAGTTTTTGCAAAGACCGCGAGAATACTCAGCAAGGCGCAGAACATTCCCTCAAGGACAAAGTTTCTGGAAGTAATCAACAAGAACAAGCGCGAGCTATCACCCTCAGCCCTGAGGGGAATACCCGTTGTTGTTATTCACGGGACTCACGAGAAGAGGAGCAAGTACATGATAAACCCCATGCAGTCCTTGGAGCATTCTGGCCTGGTTGTTCATCTGGACTCTGCAACAGCTGTCTTTGAGATTGACGGGGAGAAAGTCGCGATACATGGGATGAGCGGCGTTTCAGACAGGTATGCCAAGGACAAGCTGACACAGTGGAACCCGAAGCCTGTTCCCAATGCGAAGAACATCTTCATGATACACCAGAGCATCGACCCCTACATCTATTCTCCTCTGGAACCGCCGTCAATAAAACTGGACGACCTTCCAAAGGGCTTTGACCTCTATGTTCTGGGACACATACACTGGAGCGAGGTAAAGCCGTTCAAGAACGGCCAGCTTCTATTATGCGGGAGCACTGTTCCCACATCAATCCACAAGATAGAGTCGGAGCAGCAGAAGTTCGTCTACAAGTACAACAATGTTGTTGAAAAGATACCTTTGGAGAGGCAGAGGAAAATAATCTGGAAGGAGTTTGAGATATCCCCCAACATAATAGACAATGTCGAGAACTTCATCCAGACCCTGTCGTTGCCAAGGCCCAAGCCGATTATAAACATAAAGATAAAGGGGACAGTGAAGAAGGATGTCCTGCTGCCGAAGTTTTCAGAAATTGAGGATAAGTTCAGCGACAAGGCAATAATAAACATCAACAAGAACCTGCAGGTCGAGGGCTTCCAGGAGCAGGTCGAGATGCTCAGGGCGCTGAGGGACCAGAGGCTGTCTCCTGAGGAGCACGGGCTGAAAATTCTGCAGGAAAATCTAAAACAAGTGAATTGTGGAATAAAGGTAAATGAGATATTCGAGTATCTGGTCGAGGGAAACACTGATTTGATATTCAGCCTATTGACAGGCAAGCAAAAGAGATTAGAATGATAACAAAAGTCAGACTGAAAAATTGGAGAAGTCATCTGGACAGCGAGCTGAATTTTTCCGAGGGGACAAACTGCTTTGTAGGCTCAATGGGCGCTGGCAAGACTTCTGTAATGGATGCAATATGCTTTGGACTGTTCGGAACATTTCTGCAGGTGCAGCAGAGAAAGCTGAAGCTTGAGGATATTGTGATGAAGAAGCCAGTGAAAAAGGACAAGGCAGAGGTTTCTGTTTACTTTGACATCAACGGGACAGAGTTCAATGTCAAGAGAATAATAGAGAATGGCAGGTCTTCAGCTGAGCTTAGGAAGAACAACGAGCTAATCGAGGGACCTCAGGCGACCAAAGTTACAAAGGAAGTTGAAAGAATATTGAAAATGGATTATGATTTGTTCACGAGGGCTGTATATTCCGAGCAGAACCAGCTGGACATGTTCCTCACGATTCCGAAGGGGGAGAGAATGAAAAAAATCGACCAGCTGCTGGCGATTGACAAGTTCGAGAAGGCCAGGGCGAACACGAGATCGCTTGTCAGCAGATGTCTCGATCTTCTAAGGGAAAAGGAGAGAGTTGTCAAGAGCCTTGAGGCAGACGAGAGCCTGAGGAAGATTGACATACTGAAAAGGCAGTTCATGGAATCAAGGGAAAAGGAGGCCAAGTTCAGAAAGCAACTGGAGGACATTGCCAAGAAAAAGACAAGAACAGAAAGGGACGTCAACACCCTCAAGTCTCAGCAGAAAAGGCTTCAGGAAATAGACGAGGAGAAGAGGAAGTTCACCGCATTGCTGGAGGTCACAGAAAATGACATAGAGAAACTGAAGGACGATTTGGTCGAGTTCGCGGAAATGACAAAGGACCAGATGGAAAAAGAGTCTGTAATAGTATCCGAGGATATGCAAAAGCTTAGTTCGCAAATAGAGAGCGAGAGGGAAAGCATGGACAGGCTCAGGGGAGAGTATGCAGAGGACAACGCTGCCATAAAGCTGATAGAGTCAGAAAGGCTGCCCAGAATCATGGAAGATGCCGAGGAGCTAAGGAGCATTGAAAAGAAACTGAAGAAAAATCCCCTAAGAAAACTTGAATCCGAGCTGAGCAATGGCAAGGACTCACTGGAGAAGAGCCAGATAAAACTGCAAAAGTCAATTGCCAAACTTTCCGAGATAGAGGATTCCATTAACGAGCTGAAGCTTGCGGGAAGCTCGTGCCCTGTCTGCGACGGCAAGCTGACGCCAGCAAAGAAATCCAAACTGTTAACAGCAAAAAAGAAGAAAATAGATGAGCTGAAAAAGGAAATTAAAAAACTCCAGCCGGACGTCATCAAGATTAAAAAATCAATAGGGAAACTTGAAGAGTCAATCAACGAAACAAAGTTGTTGAAGCAGAAGTTTGAGGAACTTAAAGACTCTGAAAGGGAAATGCGAAGCCTGAACGACTTGCTGAAGAAGTCAAAAACAAAGACAAAGGTTTTCGAGACGCAGAAGAGAATGTTCGAGAAAAACATACAGATGCTTGAGGACAGCCTCAGCAAATTCAGGGAGAAGCAGGAAAAAATCAAAAAGTTCCTGGCAAAGGAGGGAGAGGTGACTGAAAAGCTTGAGAGGTCAAAGAAATACAGGCAGAGTCTGATCATGCTGGAGAAGGAGAAGGAACAGTACCTGTCATTCTCTCCGGCAATTCTGGACAAATATGAGGCGGACTACAGGTCTATCATTATTCTGGAAAGGGAGATAGAGACAAACCTGAAAAACCTCTCAACAATACTTGAGGAGAAGAAAAAGCTGCTGGACGAGATAAACAGCAAAAGGGAAATGCTTGAAAACTACAGGCTTGACATAAGAAGGACCCACGCAATAGCCGACCAGCTGAAGCTTCTGGCAAACGCCCTGGTCGTCACGCAGGAGCAGCTGAGGAAGGAGTTCGTGTCAGCTGTGAACGAGGCAATGCAGACCATATGGAACGAGCTGTATCCCTACAAGGACATCTACAGCATAAGGCTGGGGATAGAAGGAGGAGATTATGTTCTTCAGTTGCAGGATTCAACAGGCTGGATACCTGCTGACGGGATAGCATCCGGAGGGGAAAGGTCAATGGCCGCCCTTACACTGAGGATTGCCTTTTCATTGGTTTTGGCTCCACAACTTCTAATGCTCGTATTGGACGAGCCTACTGCGAACTTAGATGATAATGCGATAGACATGTTGTCTTTAGTTCTTAGAGAAAGAATGAGCCAATTTGTGGAGCAATGCTTCCTGATAACACACAACGAAAAATTAAAAGAAGCTGTCAGTGGGTTCTGTTATGAGTTTAACAGAGATAAGTCAAAGGATGAAGCTACAAAAGTATCCCTTATTACCTCGCCACTCCAGATTTAATTTTTCTTTCACTGAATACAGTGAACCTTGTCTCAGGACCAGATGTTCTATAAAAGTTTAAATAGAGGGAAGCAACAATAATGTTTCTATGAAAGGTATAGCACCTCTTGCAATAGTAGCTATTCTAGCAGCTGCAGGCATAGGAGTCGGGACGCCAACAGCAATGGCAGAGATGCAGCACAGGAACATGATTACATTCACGCCAGATGAATTGCCCTATGGGGTGATGAGAATGGGAGAGGCTGTGATGGGTATGTACCAGCCTGACAAGGCCAACTGGTACGGACAGATGGTAAGAGTCAGGGAAAGGGAAAGGAACGCATTGCAACAAAAATGCCCAGAATGCACTGAGCACATACAGCAACTAGAGCAGGAAAGAACAAGATTAATGCAACAGCAGCAAGAACAAGAGAGAATCAGGAACGAGCAGCAAACAAGGACTGGCGAAGGTTCTGGAGTTCAGACAGAGACGCAGACTCAGAACGAGGGAGAGTCCCAAGGAACTGGTTCGCAACAAGGAAAATAGAATCTCTTTTTGTTTTTTTGAACTTTGAAAAAAGAGTTAATTAATTTTAGTTAGTTTGATATCTTTTTCTGTTGAATTATTAGTATGCTTGACGACGGCATATTCGAAAATCTAAAGGAATTCGATAGAAAATTGCCAAAGTTTCAGGACGGGAGAATAGACTATTCAAAGTCCGAGAGGGCCCCAGTCGTGACTGTTTTTGTGAAGTGCAAGAACAGGATTCTGCTGCTGAAGAGGAGCAACAAGGTCAATGACTATCAGGGAAAATGGAATGCTGTTACTGGCTTTTTGGACGAAATAGTACCTGTTCAGGATAAGGTTCTTGAGGAGCTTGAGGAGGAGCTGGGCGTTGACAAGAGATGGATAGTGTCAATCCGCTTTGGAAAGCCCTATGAAATCATTGACAGCGACATAAAGAAGACCTGGATTGTCAACCCTGTTATTGTTGAATTAAGAGAGTTCCCGAGCATAAGGCTGAACTTTGAGCATACTGAATACAAGTGGATAAGAAAGGACGAGCTGATTCACTTTGACACTATCCCAATGATCAAAACTTTCTTTGAGGACTATGTGCATGTGAGGACAATCATCTTCTGAGAATCAAACAAAATCAAGAAAAACTTTTAAGATAATTTTCAGCTTCAGTGCGTTCTTCTTCGGTAAGAGGTCTTGATCTTAACCTTTCAATATGAACCCTAGTTCTGGGCCATGGCCTGTCTAAAATTTTTTCTTCTAATTGTTTTATAGTATATGTCCCGTTTTGTAACTCTTTCTTATAAAGAGTCTTCAATACTTTAAGACACCTTTCTCTTTCAGAAATAACAGGCATATTAGTATAATAAACGATTAGAAATTTAAATACACTTTAAGGATATCTGATTAAAATGGAACTAAAATTTCTCACAGAGCCAGCCTTGCTATTGAAAAACAAAGTTTTGGTGGTGGCTGACCTGCACATTGGTCTGGAGCATGAGATATACAAGTCAGGGATAACAGTGCCGTCACAGATTGAAAAGCTGAGAGAAAGGATTGACAATCTAATAAAGCAGACAAAGGCCAAGCACCTTGTGTTTCTGGGCGATCTGAAGCACCAGGTCCCCACAATCTCTTGGCAGGAGCAGAGAGAGCTTCCCGAGTTCCTGAACCATTTCTCAAAATTAAAGGTTTCAATTGTAAAAGGCAACCACGACGGCAACATAGAGAGGCTGGCGCCAAGGGAGGTTGACATCTACGAGCCCTCGGGTTTCAGAATGGACAACTTTCTTTTGACGCACGGCCATGCCTGGCCACTGAAAAAGGACTTGGATGCGGAATACATTGTGATGGGTCATGTTCATCCTGCTGTGGAGTTTTGGAATGATAAATTCAGAAGCACAGAGCCTTGCTGGATTAAATGTGAGGTTGACAATGAGAAGCTTTTAAAGAAATACAAGATAAGAACTGATATCAAGCAGGGAATAGTGATGCCGTCATTTAACCATCTTATTGGAGGCATGGCTTTCAATTCTGAGGATTTTGAACCAATAGGTCCCCTGCTAAAGAATGATGTTCTGAAATGGAAGAAATCAGAAGTTTATCTTCTGGACGGAACATATCTAGGTAGATTAGAATACTTGAAAGAAAGGTAAATAAGACTTTATTAGATGTACATTATTCTTTTTCTGTATTCTTCTGGTATCTGTTTCAATTTCTTATTTACTTCTTCATAGTCCCCTTCCCATATTCTTTTACCGTTTTTTTCGATATCATCTAAAAGTTTTAGATGTGATAAAATTTTAGCTGTTTTTCTCCTCTCTTTTTTATATTTCAAATCTTCTATTTGTTTTTGGACTAAGGTACCTATTTCTTTTATTTCGGATTCGGGAAGAGATTTGTATAAACCTCTTTGAACAATACCTATTACTTTTGCATGTCTTAGATCAAGTTTTTCTAACACTATATCATTTTCTGGTTTCATAATTCCCACTATAAAAATTAATAAAAATAAATATTTAAACTTAACCCTTCAGAATGAGTAAACTATTCAACAGCCTTGACCGAGCCGCCCCTTCCAATTCCCAGCTGAAGCTCCTCTCTGAACTGCTTGGTAAAGCCGTTTGCCACTTCAACTTCCTTTCCCTTCTCAATTCCCTCGCTCTGCTTTCCCCATAGAGTCATCTTTATAGAACCGGACCCGTCCTCAAGCGTGGCTTCTACTAGCTTGGTGACAGTTCCGAACTTGGTCATGACTTCCCTGGGTTCAGACATTTCAGCAACTTTTGCTTTCAATTCTATGTTGTTCATCCCAACTTTTAGTTCATTTATACTTACCATACTATCAGTTATCAATAGTACTTTATAAGCTTATATCATCGTTCCTGTCCAGTAAATCATCAGAAGCAGGACCAGTATCAAGAGGTACTCGCCGAAGCCCCCAGTCTTTATGGGGCCGTTGAACTTGGGCCTCTTGACAGGCCAGAGAGGCATTATGCCCCTGTGCGTCAGCGAGTCTCCAATCAAGTGGCTGAAGAAGCCGATTGAAAGAATTATCGCGGCGATCCTGTCCAGCAGACCCAATTGAAACCCTATGAACAGAGCTATTACCAGGAACCAGACATTGTGGAATATTTTCCTGTGGTACTTCCTGAACTTGAAGTCGAGGTCAGGCAGCAACACTCCCGCGAAGGCGAACAATGACATGTGTATGGGGAAGTCGAGTGCAAACCCGAAGAGCATCAGGGTCAGGAAAGCGAATATCAGGTGCGTCACTTTTTGCATAACAATATATACGAATGTTCTTTAAAACAATTTAACATGAAACCCAAAGCAGTGCTTTTCGATCTTGATGGGACAATACTCCCCTTCGACGGAATTATCCGTCACATTCAGCTTACGTGCAAGCACTTCAATGTGAGGGTTCCCACTAAGAAAGAGTTGATGAAGTATATAATCGGTTATACTTTGAAGGAGTGCATACCTGTACTGATTCCTGAAACAAAAAGAATAATTGAGGAGTTCAAAATTTACTTTAGAAGCAGCTATAACAGTGATGTTGCTTCAATCAAACCGTTCCCGTTTGTCAAGAAAGTTTTCATCTACATAAAAAAGAGAGGAATAAAAATAGGAATTGTCACAACCAAACAAAGACGCCAGGCCGAGGTTACCTTAAAATACTACAAGCTTCCTTATGACGTGCTAATAGGCTTTGATGATGTCAAAAGAAGAAAGCCTCATCCAGAACCTGTTCTCAAAGCTTGTAGGATTCTGAAAGTAAAACCGGAAGAATGTATTTTCTTCGGAGATCATCCCTTTGACATGGAGGCTGCCAAGTCTGCTGGTTGTCTGGCGGTTGGAGTTTTAAGCGGTTATGGAAAAAGGAACAATTTAAAAAAATCAGGGGCAAACTTTATTATAAAGGATTTAAGAGGTTTAAAAAAGTTAATAAAATAAGGTGATAAAGTTCAAAAAATTTTACGTGACAACTGCAATAGATTATGTCAATGCAGAGCCCCACATAGGGCACGCATATCAAAAGGTTGTGGCAGACGTACTGGCTAGGTGGAACAAGATTTTGGGCGAGCAAGTATTCTTCTTGACAGGGACTGACGAGTACGGCAAAAAGGTTTCTCAATCGGCTGAAAAGGCTGGTAAAACTCCGAAAGAATTTGTTGACGAGATTTCAGTCAAGTTCAAGGAAGCTTGGAAAGCCCTGAATGTAGATTATGACAGGTTCATCAGGACAACAGACGAGGACCACAAAAAAACAGTTCTTGAGTTCATAGACAAGGTAAATAAGAATGGTGACATCTACAAGGGCAAATACACTGGGTGGTATTGTGTGGGTTGTGAAAGGTACTACACTGAGACAGAAATGCCAGGTAAGATATGCTCTATACACAAGAAACCCTTGGAGGAAGTAAGCGAAGAAACATACTTCTTCAGATTAAGCAAGTATGAAAAATTCCTTTTGGATCTTTACAAAAAACATCCTGAGTTTGTTCTGCCTGCGAAGAGGAGGAACGAGGTAATAAACAGGGTAAAAGAGGGCCTGCAGGATTTGTGCATAACAAGAACCAGCTTTGACTGGGGTATTGATTTCCCTCTAGAAAAAAGTCATATAGTGTATGTATGGTTTGAAGCGTTGATTAATTATTACACTGCAATTAATAACAAAGAAAAAAATAAGTTCTGGCCAGCTGACGTCCACTTGCTGGGCAAGGACAACGGCTGGTTCCATGCGGTTATATGGCCTGCAATGCTCAAGTCAGCAGGCATTGACCTTCCTAAAACAGTGTTCATTCACGGGTTTCTATCGTTCAACGGAAACAAGATATCAAAGTCTCTAGGAAATGTCATATCTCCTATAACTCTAACAAAAAAATATGATGCAGACTCAATAAGATATTTCCTATTAAGAGAAATTCCTTTTGGAGATGATGGTGACTTTTCCGAAGAATCGTTGGTGAACAGGCATAATTCAGAATTAGCTGATACATTGGGCAATTTGGTGAATAGGGTTCTTGTTCTGGTTGAGAAGAACTTTGACGGTGTTGTTCCTGAGTTGGGAGAGAAGGACAATTTGTCAGAGCTGGCTATTGAGACTCCTGAAAAGGTCAAAGCTTCTATTGAAAATTATCAATTCCACAATGCCTTGAATGATATCTGGCATTTGATCTCCGAGGCGAACAAGTACATCAACGAGAACAAGGTGTGGGAGATAAAGGACAAGAAGAAACTGGGAGGGATTCTCTACAATCTTCTAGAAACACTAAGGTTCGTTTCCATTCTTACATACCCATTCATTCCTGAGACCGCTGAGAAGATAATGGAACAAATATGTTTAGATAAAAAGTTCTCTTATGATAAACTAAAATGGGGAGAATTAAAGAAAGGAATAAAAATAAGAAGAGGAGAAGTCCTCTTCAAAAAAATAAAATAATCAGACCCTTGCCACGTGCGCGAAAGAAGGCGTTATGACAATCCAGTCCTCATCGATGCCTGCTATGTCACCGTTGATTGCCACACAAGTCTTCCTGAGTTTGTCAATAGCCCTCTTGAGTTCCGATATGTCCTTGCCTCTTAAAGCCTTTATCTTGACCAGAACTATGTTGCCGTTCCTGACTTGCTTTTGGATTCTGTCAGAATCTGCGAAATCCTCAATCTTGTCAACCCTTATTGGTATTTTTCCTGCAGGTTTTTCCAACTCGCTTGTGTCAAGCTCGATAAATTCCTCTTCCCCAAGTTCCTTTAAACCCCTTCCAAAAAGCCTTTCTAAAACCATTCTTATCTACCTCCAAAATTATTATAAACTTAATTTATATCCCAACATATAAATAGCTATTTCTGCATGCTCTCCAGCGAGGAAACTATGTTCCATATTTGGGTCCTGGTGTACATGGGTATGTTGGGATCATTAGAAACCTCGTCCATGCTTGAGATGACTGTGTTCACCCTCACGGCCATGTCCTCCTTCTCATCCTTCAGGATAACTATTGACTCGTCGCACTTGGCCCTGATGTTTCTGGGCACAGTCCTGTCGTTAGCGACCTGCTGTATAAAGCTGATAACTTCCTCAAACATGAAAAACACCTTACTGTGAACATAGTACTAGAAATTATCATGGTCCCAAGTGTTTAAATTGTTTACTGTCTCATTATTTTATATGTCATTTTACGAGAGCGAGAAGACAGAAATAAGCGATGGCAAGATTTTTAGTATTCCTGACAAATTACGAGAAAAAATGGTATTATATTCCATATGCTCCCAAGGCGGATTAGACGGTAAGCTCACTGTAAATGACTTGAATGACTACCTTAAATCTAGAGAAATGGCTGATGTTCTGGGATTAAAGGACAACCAGAAAATAGAGGACTTTGGTAACCTACTGATTAACAGATATCTCTTCAAATTAGAACGAGAGAAAGAAGTCGAGATGAAGAAAGAAATAATAGGTGAAAGGGAAGTCAACGTATACTATCCAGTAGATGTTGATGGTGAAAAAACCCAAAGACTTGGAAGCGCTATTAGAAAGATGTGGAAAGAAGAAGAAAAGAAGAGCCTAGAAATGATGAACTCACCTATTGCTCTGTAGAAACAGGCTGTTTCTTAGAAAGATAAAACCAATTTAAATCTTTTTTTATTCTATCCAGCAGTTTTTTCGCCTTGGCCTTTTAGAACCTCTTCCAGCTTGCTCTGACCATCGTCCATCCTTTCCTTGAGCCTGTTCTCCTGCTTCTGCAGGCTTTTTAGCCTCAAGCCAATAGTCTCCTTTCTCTCTTCCAGTTCCTTTTCCAGCTTTGCTTTTTCAGACTTTATCAGAATCGGTCCAACAGCCTTGAAGACATCCTCATCTTTCACTTTTTTCAGTTCGTCTAAGGCCTTGTCAATCTCCATGTTCTGGATGTTCAGGCTCTCCTTCTGAATCAGGACAGTCTGCATCTGCTGCTGGCATGCCTGCAGGTCCATCAATACCTGCTGGGCTTCTGGCGTTATTTTCATTCCTTCCATTCAAATCTCCTCCACACTTATCGCAGTTCTTATCAGCTTCATGTAAGAGTTTATCCCTGCCAACAGGCCTGTCATGTCTTCTGACTCTATTGTCAGCATGATCTTGTTCTCCCTGCTTTCCAGTTTCACGTCAAACTTTTTGGCGTCAATGTCAGGGCTTATTGCCTTTATGACTGTCTCAGGGTCCTTACAATCTATTTCTATTTCAGCTTTCATCCTAATCTGCTTTTACCTTTACCACAGTTCCGGAGTCTTCCTTTAGCACTATCTTGTACCCGCAGTAGGGGCACCTTATCTTTTCCTTTACCTGCTTGGGGTCGATATCCTTCCTGCAGTTAAGACATTTATACATTTTAATCACTTTTGGGCAAGTAGGCGCCGCCGGCAAACTTGGTCTTGCACTTCTTGCAGTACCAGATGCCTGAGGCTATCCTCTTCAGCGTTGGCCTCTCGCAGTAGGGGCAGGTCCTCTTCTCTTTTTGCTTCTTCTCTATTTTAGCAATTTGTTTCTTGCCCTTGGTTCCGTACCTGGGGCCGTACCTGCCTGTGCTGCCAACTTTTTTGGTCACTCAATCAGCTTTCTTAGTTCTTTGCCTTTTAAAATTGATAGGTCTGCTGCTTTTAAAACTTCCTCTGTGCTGAGATAGCCTGTCCCGCCCTTCTGTATTGAGCAGATGTCGCCTTTCTTGTTGGTTGTTATTGTTATCCTGGCGTCAAGGTTCTCCTCTTCCTCCAGATTGGTGTCGATCAGGAGGCTGCTGTTTATCTTGGCAACAGTTATTGCTATTGGCACGTCTCTTACTGGAAGCTTGCCTGTCTTTTCCTCTTGTATTACCTTTTCATTCTCCTTGTCGTACTTCGGCATTTCTGCTGTCAGCAGGGCAGCTATTGCTCCCAGGGCTGCCGCGTCAATCAGGTTGCCGTCATAGTCTAAGACATGTATGTCAACATTGACCATCCAGACCTTTTCTCCCGGCTCTATGCACAGCTTTTCCAAATCAATGCACTTGCTCTCCCTTATGCCTCTGTCTGTCACCCTTGACGCCTCTATTGAGTCCTCCCTTGGCGGTCCCGGCTCAAAGTCCGGCGATGCAACAGGAGACAACTCTGTGTTAACAATCAAAACTCCCTCGTCTGGAGCATCTGCATATGGTGTGCCAACAGACATCTTTATTCCAGCCAATATATGGGTGTTCCCTATCTTGACCCTGGCAGATCCCTCAGCATTCTTCATGACATTGGTCTCTATGCTTATGGGCCTGAACTCCTCGAATTTCCTCTCATCCAATCTAGAGTTCTTCTCTACCAGTTTCCTTATGTAGCTTTCATTCATCTTTAACATTGTTCTCACCTGTTTTGTATTTTTCTTTCAAGGCCTGCTTCTGCTTCTCAAATAAATCTGCACAGCCTTTTCTCACGTACTCCAGCATCTGCTTTAATTCATCCTTTGTTATTATGCCGTCCATCTGCAACAAGACAACCTTGTCCTCGTTGCCTATCATTGCTGCTGCCATGTCAACGTCCCCGTAGTTGTCCTCCAGTCCCGCGACATCCACTATTATCTCGCCGTCAAGCTTTCCAACGCTGCATGATGTTACCAGATTCCTCATTGGTATGCCTGCGTCCGCCATAGCCATTGAGGCAGCATTCAAGCCTGCGCACCTTGTAGTGCCGTCTGCCTGAATAATCTCAACGTACACCTTTATCAGTGATTTGGGGTAGTCCTCGAAAAAAATAACATTCGACAAGGCTTCCCTCAGCACTTTTGATATCTCAGTTCCTCTCCTGCTTCTGCCAGGTCTTATTCTCTCCTTTGTTGAGAACGGTGCCATTGCGTATCTGCACTTTATTACAGCCCTCTGTGGGTCTTCAATGTGCCTCGGATGTACAACGCTTGGACCGTACACTGCTGCCAATGCGCGCGTGTTGCCAAAACTAAAAGTGGCAGAGCCCTCTGCCCTCTTCAGCAAGCCGACTTCAAGGCTTATCGGCCTGAAATCTTCCAAGCCCCTTCCGTCAAGCCTTTTTCCTTTATCAATCATGTTTTCCGGTTTACCTACTTTTGTCATATCATTCACCCTTCTCCAACAGCTGGGATATCTTGTCTGTCAGGCCTGTTGTGTGCGAGTCCCTCTCAATTGTTAAAATCGCCCTTGTTGCCAGGCCTTCCTTTTCTCCCTTTATCCAGATTATGCCGTTCTGCCCGACGATTATCTGGCATTTTGTCTTGTCCTTTATCAGCTCTATCATTGAGCCGGCCTTTCCTATGACCCTCGGAACCTTTGAAGGCGTGATCCTTAACAGCCTTCCTCCTATAAGCTTCCTTGTCCTCTGGTCGTCCATTGTCAGTTGGACTCTTTTTGTTTTGGAGACACTTAAGACTTTTGAATATATCACATCTCCTATATCATAGTACACTGAGATATCAATCTTGTTCAAGTCAACGTACTCGCCGACAGCCTCTCCCAAAAGAAGTATTGCTGTGTAGGGGGAGTTTATGTTGACAATCCACATTGTTGTCTGCATGTCCTCTACAAAACCAATAACGCCGTCCCTTGGCTTGGGAATGTAAACGCCCGCAAGGGGGATGACACCCACAAACCTGTCCTTTACTCTTGATAAGCCCAGAATCTTTGACTTTATCTGATTCTCATCCCTGAAGCTTCCCTGGGACGGGAGAAAGTCCAGGCCTGTTGCCAAGGGCTCTCCAGGAATTACCAGTTGCCTTTCCTTAACTAAAAGCTCAGATTTTACTTCGTTCATTTTTATTCACCTACTCTTTTTATTATTTTAACCTCAACCTGGCCGTGGGTCAGGTTGTTCAGCCTATCATAAACTTCCTGCTGTATGCCAGCAGGTATCTCTATCAGAGACAAAAGGCTGCCGTCAGCAGCCCATTCTTCTTTTAATAGGGTGCCAAAGCTTCTTATAATATTACTAGCCTTTCCAGCGAATGAGGAGGGTATCCTGATTGCCAGCTGTATCCTCTCTATCTTTATTGGCAGGATGCTCTGTATGCTGTTTATCACAGAGTCAATCTGCTCCTCAACCCTTTTATCTAAATCAACCCTCACTTTTGCCTCGTCCATTGCCCTTAGTATCCTGTCTGCTGGATGGGGGTGATTGTTTTGTGGATTAACGCTTCTCTTGGAAATGATGTTTGCAATGGCTTTGGTCTTGTCCTCCAGCATCTGCCTTCTCTGGTCTGTTGTCAGCTGGACCTCTCCCTCCTTTATTATTGTCTTTGCGATAACATTCATGTCACTGGTTCCAAATGTCTTGTTGATGTTCTCCTTGGAAGCCCTCAGTCCCTTCTTAGAATCCTCAAACACTTCCTCAGAGGCAATCAAATCGTCTAGAGCAATATCTTTGCCCATCCTCAGTTCCAATGCTCTTTCAGGATCAACAAGTATTTCAAACTTTTCTCCTGACTTTGACAACCTGGCTATAACAGCCTTTTCTACAGAAATCATTTAACCAACTTTGTAAATTACTCATGCTACCAGTACTTTTTGATGAACTTCAGTCCGTTGTTACCATGATATTTTTTAAATCCCTTACCATTAATGACTGCCAGCTCGACTTCTTCAATCTTTAATCCCTTCTCGCCCAGCTTCAGGGCCTTTATGCCGAGCTTTAATGCATCTTCCTCGATCAGGTTATCCTTCCAGCTCTTTTTCAAAAGCTTCAGTGCTTCTGGAGCTCCTCTTCCGATTGCCTGTGCCTTCCAGCCGTAGTATGCTGAGGAGGGATCTATCTCAAAAAGCTGCGGGCCCTTTTCATCTATTCCTCCAAGCAAGAAGGCAACTCCAAAAGGCCTTACGCCTCCGTATTGTGTGTACAATTGCATCTTGTCAGAAATCTCCTTGACTGCTCCCATGACATTAAACGGTTCGTCATAAGTCAGCTTGTAAACCTGGGCCTTAACTCTTCCCATGTCAATTAGGACTCTTCCGTCTGCCATGAATCCTGATATGGCAGCTCCCAGATGGTCGTCTATCTGATGGACTTTCTCTCCGCTGCCGTCAGGCACTGCCAGCTCCATTATTGGCTTTGATGCAATTAGAACAATTCCCTTGCCAAATATCAAGCCTATTGAAGTTGTTCCCCTTTTAACGGCTTCCCTTGCGTACTCTACCTGGAACAACCTTCCGTCAGGAGAAAATGTTACTATTGCCCTGTCATAACCCATCATTTCTGGTATAGCTTGTATAATATCACCTTAGATGTTATTACTTTACAATTTCTAACTTTATAAAGATTTTTATATACTAACTTTTAACTAATCTTTTGATTTCTCAATAATGTCATTAGTTACTTCCTTAAGATTCCTGTTCGCGTCTATGACTATTGCACCCCTTTCGATCATATGATTCTCCCACCAGTTTTTCCATGACAATATCCAGTCTCGAATTTCTGATTTTCTACCATATATTTTTTTGCGAGAGCTTAATCTCTTTGAAGTTGTATCTGGACTGATTATAAGCAGAAATACTAAATCAAATAATGATAATATCTCATCATTGTTTGATGCTGTTCCGCAATAGAATGAGATGTGATTTTTATTGCTTGAGATGAGTCTTTCCAGTTTTTTCTTATCACATATCCAGTCATGTTTCTTTATGCATTCCAGATTTTGGTTGTCATAGTTGACAGCAACCTTTCCAGTTTCCTTGTTGATGAAACTAAACAAGCCGTCTATCTCTTCAATATCGTATGCAATATAGCCGCGCTTAACAAGCTCTTCAAACACGGCAGATTTTCCAGAACCAGAAATTCCGGTAATTAATATTGATTTTCCCATAGAATCAAGACGTGAATTCTGTTAATCTTGTTTCACCGAAGAACTTCATCTTGGCTGCGTTGATAGTTCCCGAGACTCCAAGCACCTTGACAACAACCCTTGTGTCTCCTATCCTCTCAATAAGAGCTAATGATGCCCTGACGTGCTCCACGGATAGATGAGAGCACCTTATCAGTCCCATCTGCCTCTTCTCATCGTAGATGTTCTTGGCAATCCAGATGTCAGCCTTGGAAGAGCCCTGCTCCCCCAGGAAATTCAGAACAGAGTGCCATATGCTGTTGACCAAATCCTGCAGTGGTATCTTCTCTTCAGATATCACCTGGTACGCTATATATCTCCTTCTTCCCCTCAGACTCGGGGGCAGTGATTTGGGTCTCCTGTCCTCTGCCATGCTAATCAACCACCTCAACACCCTCTGTTATTTTTGTGCCTTCCAGAGTCTTCTTGTTGTTTTGCACTATCTCCTGCGGCACGCTTGTCACTCCGTGGAACGCCTTGCCCAAATCTAAGCCAAGAACATTTGCCATTGACACCAGCTCCCTTGGCGCCCTCATGTCCCAGGTGCTTTTTGCACCTGAGGAAATTATGACAGGCGTCCTGTAGTGGCTTGTCAGGTTGATATTCTTTGCTATGTGGTTGAGCACATAAGACCTGGGCTTCCTGAACGAGTAAAGGATCTCCCTGAAGTTTATCTGGATTGCCACATTGTTCCTAGTTGCAAACTCCAGGCACACTTGGTCAAGACCGCTGTCTATTCTTCCAGACTCCGGGTGGGCGAGTATGTCAACCCTCGGGTCCTCGCACGCGGCTCTGTTGATGTTGTAGTTGCCTCCCGCGACAGCAATCACCATGACTTTCTCCCTGGCCTTGGTTATCATTTCCTTTAATTCGGAGACGTCCTTTGCCTGTATGTAGGCTCCTGCATAGACCTCTGTGTTAGTTTGAAGCTTGCCGATTGCCTCCTTTAGCTCGTCTAACTTGTCCTTGCTTTCGAATGTGTCGCATATTGCTATTCCTGAGTAGCCCAGCTTCTGGGCGAATTCGACTATTTCTTGGATATTATTCTCGCCGCTGGACAGATTGCTTTCGATGTGTAAATCGTAAAATTTCATAATTAGAATTTGATTTGTATGTTTAAAAAT
>CAYQXC010000004.1:0-20462 GCA_964421545.1 uncultured archaeon
AGGCCCAAGCCTGCTGTCAAGGTCAAGATCAAGGTAAAGGAAATCTACCTGAACTGGAAGGACAAGGCAAAGGCAAAGGACAGGAAGCTGAGGGACAAGGACAGGAGGTACGACATACTGAAAATATACACTGAGAAACTGGGAGAAAGACTGAAAGCCCTTGAGAGGCAGAAGCAGACCTATCTTGAGGAGGAGATGAAGAAGAACGAGAAAGTGAGAAAGGAGATAATGAAGGACAAGGAACTGAAGAAGAGGGAGATCATAATCAAGCAACTTAACTTTGAGCTGGCAAAGCAGAGGAACATAAAGGAAATCTACGAGGACAAGCTGAAAAAGCAGCAAGAGCTGCTGGACATAAGGGAGGAGGGCCTCATTCCTGTCATAAGAATCCCTGAGTTTGACAGGAAGGCAATAGATAATGCCAACAAGAAATTCGACATAGTTAACAAGGTTGTTTGGATAGAGAGCTTCAAGCCTTCTAAGCTGGCTTCAAGGTTCCTGATAAAGAACAAGCCCAAGGTCATCATAAGCGACATGGGGAATGATACCAGAAGGCTGTTGAAGAAGTACGGCATCATAGTTGTTGACAGCATAAAGCCTGAGATGAGGGAGTTCTTCGGAGCTGTTACACAGAAAGACTTGGAAGCCACAATGCTTAAGACCGAGAAAAGGGACTTCCTGAAATGGCTGGATGATTATAGACAGAGATAAGAAATATTTAAATATTTTTATGTTCTATAAAAAATCATGTCAGAAAGAGTAGTCAATTATTTAATAGAAAATCATAATATAGAAAAAAAAGAAGCAGAAAAAGTTACTCTTGATTGTTTTAATTATATTGATTCAATTGTAAAAAAAGAGGGATACAAACCATTTTCAGAAAAATCCAAAGCTGATATGACTATTGGTTTTTTTGAGGCAGTAAAACTTCTCGGTAAAGAAATTGCAAAAGGATTAGAATAATCCTTATATCCTGATTTTTCTATAATTTTGATATGAAAAAGGCAGCTATCTACTTTCTGCTCGCTGTCCTAATAGGAATAGGAGTTTATTTCATACCTCTGGGCATTCCCTATCAGGCTCATCTGGTTCTTGCCGTTTCAGTAGCAATAGGAATTCTATGGTTGACAGAGGCACTGCCAATATACGTGACATCCTTGCTAATACCTTTGGGTCTGGTTTTGTTTGCTGGCTTCAACACCACCGATGTCTTCTTCCCCTTCTTCGACCCTGTTGTTGTTTTACTGATGGGAGGCTTTGCTTTGGCATACTCTTTGCAGAAGTATGGTTTAGATAAAATAATAGCCAACTTCTTCATAATTAAGATAGGAACAAGCCCCAGAAGGTTCCTTTTGGGAATGATGCTCGCGACAGCCTTCCTCTCAATGTGGATGAGCAACAGCGCAACATCAGCTGTCATGATACCCATAGTTTTAGTTGTTCTGAAAGATAGCGGATTAAAGCGTTTCAAGTCATCCTATGCCAAGGCCGCTGTTCTAGGAGTCGCGTTTGCAGCAACAATAGGAGGCTTGGGAACAATTGTAGGGACAACACCCAATGCAATGGCTGTCAAGTTCCTTGCTGACGAGGGCATGAGCATATCCTTCCTTGACTGGATGTATCATTCCCTGCCATTTACTGTCATATTCCTTTTCATTGCCTGGTTTGCGTTGCTGCTAATGTACAAACCAGAAATAAAGGAGATACATGTCAAGAAAAGAAGAATATCCCTGAAAAAAGACCAGAAGAAAATCTTGGCAGTGTTCTCGTTAACAGTCATACTGTGGCTGACGTCAGGCTTGCACGGGATTTCAATAGCCTTGGTGGCCTTGGTTCCAATATTCCTATTCTATGCTTTGAGAATGTTCAACAGGGAGGACTTCGGCAAGTTTGACTGGGACATACTTGTCCTAGTTGGAGGTGGTTTGTCTCTAGGGTCTGCAATAGAAGCCAGCGGTTTGAACATAATAATAGCCGAATTCATGAAGAACCTCATAATGGGCAATCCACTGTTTCTGATATTTTTCATAGTGTCAATATTCTCCATTCTAATGACCCTGTTCAGCAGCAACACAGGGACAGCTGCCTTCCTCATACCAGCAGTAATACCGCTTTCATCAGCGCTTGGCATTGACCCAAGGATTCTAGTTATACTAACTGGCATAAGTGTGTCATTGGACTTCCTAGTTCCAATCGGAACTCCACCGAATGCAGTGGCATATTCCACAGGCTACATCCACATAAAGGACATGATAAAAATAGGGGCTATCCTAGCCCTGCTTGGGGCTCTGCTTCTCAGCTTTTTCGCCTTTGTCTACTGGTGATTTCTTCTTGAATCTAGAAAATTTGGACTTTTTCTTTTCCTCTTCTAGGGGTTTCTCATTCTTGGACTTCTTTCTCAATTTCTTTAGCTTGCCGAGCCTGCCCTGTATGTCTGACATCTCCCTTAACAGCCTGCCGCGGACAGTGTCAATGAAGGAATAGGTGCCGTTCTCGTAGATGGTGTTGCCAACAACAATGGTTGCCCACTTTGACATCTCCTCTGCCCTCTCCTTGGTGTTTATTCCGCCGCCGTAGAAGAGCTGCGCCTTTTTCAGGGCCTCGCTTATAGCCTTGACAACTTCTGGGTCGCCGTATGTTCCGGAGTATTCAATGTAGACCACAGGGAAGTTGAAGAACCTCTCAGCGCACACAGCAGTCGCGACAGTTCCCTCTAGGGTCATGTCAAAGGCCTTCGAGACCTTTGCTGCTGCGCACTTGGGATTGAGAATTATGTAAGCCTCTGGAACAACAGTGTCCCAGTTTATCTTGTCCTTGTGCATCTTCACCCATATCTTGTGCATGCCGTTTATGTACAAGTCATTGTGGGTGTTGCGGACAGAGGGAACAAAGAACCAGTCAACGTTCCTGTAGACAAGACCTCGCGGGGAAGCCGGCTCAAGAACTCTAGGTATGTCATGGTCCTTCAGCATCTTGAGAAGCTCCGTGACATTGTCCTTGGTTATGTTCTGGGTCCCTGATATCATTATTGCATCAGTCCCAGTCTCTATTATGCTTTCTATTATCTTGTCATTTATCTTCTTGTCAGGATCAAGCTTTGTGATGTGCTTCCACTTTCTCCATTCCTCTGCCATATAATAAACCCACTATTAAGATTTTAGGGCACGTTTAAATGCCTTTCTATATTACATCAGTTTCTCTTGCGGCTTTTAAAGCTTTCTTTTTATCTATTTCCTTGTGGTTGAGAATGGTGTACCTGTCGCTTCTTATTGACTTTGCCTCAGAAAGAGCTTTTACCAGAATTTTCTCGGGTATTTTCAGTTGTTTGCTGTTTACAGGAGAGCCTATTAAGTCCAGTGCTCTGACAACCTTCTGCCAGTTCATGTTGTGCAGATAGGAGCATAGGATGGTTCCGACTCCGCATTCCTCTCCGTGGAGGCTGGTCTTCTCCGGGTAAATCTTTTTCAGGGCATGGGAGAACAAGTGCTCAGAGCCTGAAGCTGGCCTGCTCGAGCCTGCTATTGACATTGAGATGCCTGAGAACACAAGGGCCTCTATGAGGTTCCGCAGGCTCTTCTTCTCAAGCTTCCTTATTGACTTTGCGCGGCTCATTATCAGCTCTGCTGACTTCCTGTTTATAGTGGCTGCATACTCGGAGATGTACTCGCCTTTTTCCTTGTGCGCGAGCTCCCAGTCCGCCACTGCAGTGAGCTTTGAGATAACGTCAGCGCAGCCAGAAGCAGTTAAACGATAGGGAGAGTTTTTTATGACATCCGTGTCAATGACTATCCCAGTGGGCATCACAGCAGTGACGCTGTAAGTGTCTATGACTGCCCTGTCGCTGGCTATGCCGTCGTGGGACACTGCGGTCGGCACAGAGATAAAGGGTATTCCCTTTGTCTTTGCCACCATTTTCGCAGCATCGATTATCCTGCCTCCGCCAACGCCAATAGTAAAATCAGAATTTTTCATGTTCGCTATATGCCCCATCTCAATTTTCTTGGGCAGGATATTGACATTTAGTGTGTAGTCATAGCTTTCCAGAATGTCCAAAGCCCTCCTGCCAATAATCTTTATGACGCTCGGTCCTGTGAAGAAGCTGGCAGTCCCTTTGAGACCCAAATCCCTGCAAAAATCCCCGATCTTGTCCAAGGCGCCATTGCCAATCATGACCTTTTTGGGCAGCCCGACCTCTAGAAGCTCCATTTTCTATATTTGTTCAGGTAAAAATAAAAGCATTTAAGGGTCATAAGGACATATACATTTTATGCCCTTTGTTTTGGAGCCCAAGAAACTGGGTAAAAACAGTGCCAGTCAGGTGGGTGGCAAGGCAGCCAATCTGGCTGAGATGATAAATGCTGAATTTCCTGTTCCTGAAGCTTTCTTTGTGACAGTCGAGGCATATGAAAAGTTCCTTGAGCACAACGAGCTGAAAGCTGAAATCAAGCAGATTATTAAAAAAATCAATTATTCTGACATCAAGTCCCTTAACAAAGCTTCTGAGAGCATAAAAAAATTGATAATGAAAGGAGATGTTCCCGAGGAGATGAGGGACAGGATAGTAGCAGCTTACAGGAGGCTCTACGGAGGGCCGGAGATAGACATTGCCTTTATTAAACCATTGGAGCAACCTTTTGTCTCTGTTAGGAGTTCTGGGGTGATGGAGGATGCTGAGGGAGCATCATCAGCAGGCCAGTACGAGACCTTCCTCAATGTCAAGGGCGATAAAAAGGTCATTGAGAACATCAAGAAGTGCTGGGCCTCACTGTATACTTCAAGAGTCATTTACTACAGGCACAAGCACAACCAGCCTCAGGAAAGCTCAATAGGAGTTGTTGTGCAGAGAATGGTCAATTCAGAAAAATCAGGGGTTGCTTTCACAGTTGACCCTACCAACCCTGTTAAGGGAGCCAATCACATTATGATAGAGGCTTGCTGGGGTTTGGGTGAGACCATAGTTCAGGGAAAGGTTCAGCCAGACAGGTATATAGTTGACAAAAGCACTGGGCAGATTCTGAAAAAACATATCGGCGAGAAGAAATTGGAGACAGTAAGAGATTTGACCACTGATGTGACAATGGAAAAGAATGTTCCTGAGAAAAGGATTAATGAACAAGTAATTAGTGATTATGAAATTGTTGCTTTGGCTGCTTATTGCAAGAAGATTGAGCAGCATTATGGTAAACCTCAAGATATTGAATGGGCTGTCGAGAGGAAGAGGATTTACATTCTGCAGACAAGAGCAGTCACGATTCTAGAAGATATGGAAACAGAGGAAGTAAAAGGAACACCAATTCTGAAAGGATATGGCGCCTCGCCAGGTGTTGCTACTGGAATCGTCAAGATTGTTAGCAATATGAATGAGCTGGAAAAGATACAGAAGGGAGACATACTTGTTACAAGGATGACCAATCCCGACTTTGTTGTTGCAATGGAGAAGTCTGCTGCCATAATAACTGACGAGGGCGGGATAACATCACATGCGGCAATTGTTTCTAGAGAGTTAGGAGTCCCGTGCGTTATTGCAACCAAGACAGCAACCAAGGACTTGAAGGAGGGGATGAAAATAACAGTTGATGCTTCTCATGGTAAAATTTATTCCGGTGAAATCGAGATAGAAGAGGAAAAGCAGAAAGTAGTTGATATAAAGACAAAGACTAAGGTCAAGGTCAATCTGGCATTTCCAGGAACTGCTGAGAGGGGCAAGCGTGCAGACGGAGTTGGTTTGTTGAGGCTGGAGCACATGCTAACTAAAGCTGGCATGCACCCGATAGAATACATAAGAGCTGGGAGAAAGGACGAACTGGTGGAAATAATTGCAGACGGTGTTGGAAAAGTTGCCAAGGCATTCCATCCAAAACCTGTTTGGGTTAGGTCTCTCGATGCAAGAACTGACGAGTTCAGGAACATGCAAGGCGGGGAGAAAGAGCCCACTGAGGACAACCCAATGCTTGGCTGGCACGGAATAAGGAGAAGCTTGGACGAGCCTGAAATACTGAAGGCTGAGTTGGAAGCACTGAAGATGCTGCGTGAGAAAGGCTATGACAATGTTGTGTGGGAGATACCGTTTACCATTGATGTTTCTGAATTGAGGAAAGCCAAGGAGATTGCTAAAAGTATTGGAGCTCCTGACAGGTTTGGAATAATGGTCGAGACACCTGCCTGCGCTCTGACAATAGAGGAATACTGCAAGGAGGGAATTGTTTTCGCTTCCTTCGGTTCAAATGACCTGACGCAGACAACCTTGGGAATTGACAGGAACAACGAGAACCTGATAAAGATATTCAACGAGATGCACCTGAGCATGCAGTTCCAGTTCAAGCATGTCATTGACATCTGCAAGAAATACAATGTTGAAACCTCTATTTGCGGCGAAGTGCCGAGCAACAGAAGGGACGCTGTTGAATTCTTGGTCAAAGCTGGAATAGATTCCTTGTCTGTCAATATTGATGCGATTGACAAGGTAAGGGAATGGGTTTCAGAAATAGAAGGTTAAACTTTTCTGTAATGTATTCTTGATTTTGACTTGATTTTCGTTTTCTTATGCTTCTTCAAATATTCAATTGCTTTCTTTCCGAAAATAAACCCATAGGTCTCAACAACATTCTTTAGTGTTCTGTAGTTTCTTATTGAACAGAAATCTTTGTGCTTGAAGTTTAACTTGCTTAAGGTCATGTGAACAACGCCTTCTGTGTCCACCTTTGTTCTTCTTCCCTTGCCAAGTATTACTGGAGCCAACTCGCCACCGTACCACTTAGGCGCAACGTTTACTGTTATAATCAGACCGCCTCTATTTACAATTCTTTTGGACTCCTTCACAAACATTCTGATGTTTTTTGCCTTATAGAAGCTAGCAACTGTAACAGCCACAACCATGTCAACAGAATTTTTCTTTAGGGGTATTTTTTCTGCCTGGCCCTTTACAAATTTTACATTTTTAATTTTCTTTTTCCTGGCATTTTTAATTGCCAGTTTCCTCATAGCATTCTCTGGTTCTACACCAATCACTAATTTTGCCTTTTTGGCCAAAGAAAATGTAGACAAGCCAGAACCGGATCCTATATCAACAATTGTTTTTCCCTTCAAGTCAAACCATTTGTTAATAACATCAATCCATTTGGGTTTTGATGGAAAACTCGCAAACTTGTCATAGACTTCTGGATAGTCACGATAAAGAATGTCCCACCTATTTTCTATAGTTTCCGGTTTATTTTTCATAATCATTCCAGTCTTTTTATTATGTGCCAGCCGAACTGAGTCTTGATTGGTTGTGATATTTCACCCTTGTTCAAGGCAAATGCTGTCTTTTCAAACTCCCTTACCATCATTCCTCTTCCAAATGATCCCAAGTCTCCACCTTTTCTTGCAGAGCCGCAAAGGGACTTTTCCATAGCTAACTTAGAAAAGCTCTCACCATTGTTTATCTTGTTCAGAACATCAATTGCCTCCTGCTCTGTCCTTACAAGTATGTGGGCACAGTGTACCTGATCTGCCATTTAATCACCTCAATTTAATTATTTTATTATAATCTCGGTTTAATATATTGATTATGGAAAAGCAAAAGAAGCCCTACCTGACCTATTTTCTCATCTCACTATTTGTTATCATATTCTTTTTACAATTGATATACAGCTTCATCTACGGGGAAGACTTCCTTGACGACATATTCTACAATTACGGCTTCTCCCTGCAGAACATTCTTGACGGCAGGCTTGAGACTCTTTTATCGTCAATATTCCTGCACGGTGGGGCGTCGCATCTGTTCCTGAACATGATAGCGCTGTTCTTTTTCGGGAGGGTTGTTGAGAACGAGCTGGGAAGGAGTAAGTTCCTGTTAATATTCTTCTCATCAGCGATTGTGGGAAACATGGCAATTCTGGCAATGTCCATGCTAGGTTTATATTCCATTGTAATACCAACAATAGGCGCGTCAGCAGCAATATTCGGTCTGCTTGGTGCTGCAATGCTTGTCAAGCCCTTTGAGTTCATATTCTATCCCTACCTGATCCCTGTTCCCTTGATAATGGTTGCTTTAGTCTATACATTGTACAACATAGCGGCGTTCATTTTGGTCTTGACAACTGATGCCGGCTCAAACATATCCTACATCTCACACATAGGAGGCTTGGCAGCAGGTATGCTTTTCGGCTTCAGGCACGAGGGCAGCAAGAGAGGTCTGATAGTCTTGCTGTTCCTGTTGTTATTATTGATACTGACGCCGTTCATGTTCATGCTTTTGGATTATCTTGAGATATTCAACTATGTCAATGTCCTGTCTCAGGTAATCAAGTAATAAAGGATTTAAATTCTCATCAACTTCTTTAATAAGTGATTAGATGAAAATACTGCAGATTCCTGACGGACTGAAGAGAAAGGCATTGGATATAGCAGACAAATTGGGAGAAGTGTTGATAGATTGCGAGAGCTGCTACGGGGCATGCGACTTGGCTATCCAAGAGGCTAAGACACTTGGTTGTGATGGAATAATCCAATATGGACACTCCAAACTAATTGATTCTGATGTTCCTGTTGAATACAGGGAGATGAGGGAAGACTATGACCCTGTTCCGGTTTTGGAGAAGTATTCAGATAAAATAAGAGGGGATAAAATAGGACTGGTCTCAACAATACAGTTCATAGATTCATTGGAAAAAGCAAAGAAATTCTTGGAGAAAAAAGGAAAGGCTGTCATGATTGGCAAGGGAAAACTCTACCAAGGCCAAGTGCTGGGATGCGATGTGTCTTCTGCCAAATCAGTTGAGAATGATGTTGACTCGTTCCTCTTCATAGGCTCTGGCAAGTTCCATCCTCTGGGAGTGGCAATGGGAACAGGGAGGCCAGTTTTTGTTCTTGATGTTGAGAAGAATGTTATTTACGAGCTTGATAAAAGCAAATTCGAGAAGCAGAAGTATGCCGCAATAGCAATGGCAAAAAGTGCTAAGAAATTCGGGATACTGGTTTCCGTCAAGCCAGGGCAATTGAATTTAGAATTAGCCAAGAGAATAAAAAAAGACTTGGAAGACAAGGGAAAGAAGGCTTACTTACTGGTCTTAAATGAGGTAAAGCCTGAGAAATTGTTAGGGCTGGATATTGATTGTTATGTCAACACTGCCTGCCCGAGGATAACAATAGAGAATAGGACAGAGTTTGATAAACCTATTTTAAATCCTGACGAGCTAGAATAATATTATGAACAAGGGCAAGTTCTACAACAGTCTGGCATTCTATTACGATTTCATATGCGGAGACAGGAGGAGGGACGTTGACATTCTTAGAAGAATAATAAAGAGACACAAGAGGTCCGAAGGTAAAAAACTTCTTGACGTGGCCTGTGGGACTGGCTTGGAGGACAAATACCTAAAGAAACATTATGATGTCACAGGCATTGATTTGAATAAAGGGGTTCTCAAACTTGCCAAGAAAAGAAACCCGAAAATAAGATACGAGACAGGGGACATGAGGAAATTCAGGCTAAAGGAGAAGTTTGATGTCATCACTTGCTTTGATGCAATGGGCTATCTGCTTAACATAAAGAATTTGAGAATGACGCTGAAGAATTTCTATAATCATCTTGAGAAGGGGGGAGTCCTCGTCTTTTACATTGACGACTATAGAGAAAGATTAAGGGAACATGACGTCCTCGTGACAAAGAAGTCCAAGGGAAAGTTGCATGTTACCCTGATTGAGGACTTCCACTTCAACAAAAAGATTGGGGACGGATTCCTTATACTCGTCGTCAGAAAAGGGAATAAATCAAAGGTTTTTGTCGACAAGCATGTTGTGGGTGTTTTCAGCATAAGTGAGATTAAGAAAATCCTTTCAAAGATAGGCTTCAAGACATATTTGTACGAGTCCGATCCCAAGACAACATTCACTTCTAAGAAATATTCGGGGAAAGCGGGACCGTTTTTTGTCTGTGTGAAAAAATAGTTATTTAAAAAGAAATTCCTCTGGTATCGATCATATCTTGAGCATCGGTTCCTGTTGAGATAAGAGTTATGCCTCTGAAATGCCTTGAATTTTCTTTCAGGAGGGTGTCTTTGTCTCTTATGAACTCTTGTGCCTCTTCTGTCAGTTCGTCAAAATATCTAACACCATCATTTCCTTTAAACAATCTATCAATATTAGTAATTACTCCCTGTGTTGCGTTGTTTCTTCTTGCGGCCTCTATGGCCATTAGATCATCAAAATGACCAAGCTTTCTTTCCCTTCCACTAACTGTTCCCCTTTCTACAATTCCATATTCTGCTTTTTCTTCCGGTGTCCACAGAGTTCTCAGTGCTTTCTGTCCCTTTCCTTCTCCAACCCTTGAGACAAATGCCTTGAGAACAAGGTAGATTTCTCCAACATCTTTGCATCCCACCCCAGCATCAGAAGCGAACTGTGTTGCTGTTGTATCTTGAGAAGTAACATTCGGATAAAATTCAGGATGGAATAAGCTCAAACCGTAGCCTTGTACGCCTTCAAGTAAAACCATTTTGTTTTCGTCTAATGCTGCGTCTATCTCTTCTGCGACATTGGTGATGTATGGTTTTAAGGAAGCTATATCCTTAGCAATTTTTGCTTTTCTTAATATTCTATCCCTTCTTGCATAACCTGTTCCGACGCCCACAGATCCAACTCTTGTTACCAACTCCTTTTCTTGCTGTATGTGTTTGGGTTCTATGATTGTACAGGTAAGGTCTATTCCAGTTCTATTTTCTGTGCCATATTTTTCAATCTCTTTTAGAATTATATTGGGATCAACTACGGTTCCTCTTCCAATCAATAGTCTGGTGTATTGGTTTACAAACCCGGAAGGTAGCAGTTGAGTGAATTTGCCTGTTGTAGCAGTGTGTCCCGATTGGGGCCCAGAGCCAGCTTTAACAACAATGTCATAATTATCCTTTAGAGCAAGATAACCAACAGTCTTTCCCTTTCCACAATCGCCAAAGAAGCCGTCTGTTACAATGTCTACTGGCATATACCTATAATGGAAGGAAAGCTTTAAATAAACTTCAAGTGAATACTGATTTTATGAATGTCAAAGTTCTTAGCAACAAGAAAGAAGAGCTGAAGCTGGAGTTTGAGGACGAGACAGAGACTATAACTCAATTGTTGGCAACCCAGGTCTGGAACGAGGGCAAGGAGGCGGCTGCTGTGAGGGAGCATCCTTTCGTGGAGAACCCCAAGCTTGTTGTGATGGGAAAAAGCCCTGAAAGGGTTCTTAAGAAGGCTGCAACAGCCTTGGAAGAGCAGTGCGAGGAATTCAAGGAAGAATTCAGAAGGGCTCTGGAAAAGTAATTTAAGCAATTAAACAAAACTTCTATAATGAAAGAAACAAAATTCGGAGCAATGGGTTGTGTAATTAAAGATAATAAATTTTTACTCATTCATAGGATAAGCAGTTTTGATGTTTGGGAATTTCCTGGTGGCGGCATAGAGTTTGGCGAATCTCCTGAAGAAGCTGCTGTAAGGGAATTAAAAGAAGAAACCAATCTAACAGTCAAGAGTAAAGGACTTCTTACAATAAATTCTTACCTTTCACCACAAGAAAAACACTATATCTGTTTTTATTACATTTGTGAAGTCTTGGATGGAGAAATAAAAATTGGTGACGAAGACCATTCTGAATACAGATGGTTCTCATTAGAAGAAATGAAAAAATTATCAAACCTAGGATTGAGTGTAAAACATGTAATGCCCGAATTACAAAAAATTCTTAGTGATTGAATGCAGGAATTCAGAAGAATCAAAAAAGAGATAAGGATACTGGCATGGGACGACGGTCCTTTCGAATTCAGGACAAAGGGAAAGGACATTCTCGTTGGTGTGATAATGAGGGGAGGTCAGTTCATCGATGGCTTGTTGAGGACAGAGGTTGACATTGACGGGACAGACGCAACAGAAAAAATAATCGAGAAGACCCTGGAGACAAGACACAAGGATTTGAGAGTGATTATGCTTGACGGCATAACCTTTGCAGGCTTCAACACAGTTGATATAAAAGAAATATACAAGAAAACAAAACTGCCAGTCATAGTTGTGAACAGGAAGAAGCCTGACCTAGAAAAGTTCACTGCTAGCCTGAGGAAAATGCCATATCCTGAAAAAAGACTGAAGTCAATGGAGAGCGCAGGACCTATATACTGGGCTAAAGTAAAGAATAAAAGGGTCTGCTTCCAATCATGTGGTATTAAAACAGAGGACGCAAGGCAAATTATAAAGGAAACCTCGACCATGAGCTTGATACCAGAGCCTCTGAGGGTAGCTCATCTGGTTGCAACGGGTTTCATTTTAGGTGAGTCAGTTGGCAGGGCTTAAAAAAACATTCAAAACATACAGGAAGAAGTGGGACAAGTTCACTGACGGTTGGTTCGGGACACTTGTCTATCTATTCCTAGGCTTTGCCATAGCTTACGCGGTTAATGCCGGCTTGGGATACGCGTTGGACAGCAGCACGCCAGTTGTAGCGGTTTTCTCGCAGAGCATGGTCCCCACATTCTACAAGGGAGACATGATTGTTGTCTACGGTGATAACGATATTTCTGTTGGCGACATAATTGTCTTTGAGGCTCCCAACAGGAAATATCCTATAATCCACAGGGTCATTGAGATAAACTCAGAGGAGATAAAGACAAAAGGAGACAACAACGAGTATGCCGACCCCTGGAAGATTGACGAGAACGACATTTACGGCAAGGCTGTTTTGAAATTCCCTCTTTTGGGATGGGTCAAGATACTCTTTGTCGAGTTAACAGGCATAGCATAAACGATACATTTAAATATATCTTTATAGTAATAAATGGGTAAAAACCTAAGGTTTAAAAATGGAATTCTGTTCTAAGTGCGGCGGGTTAATGATCCCCAAGAAGTCTGGGGCCAGGGTTGTTCTAATCTGCAGAAAGTGCGGGAGAAGGAAGGCTTCCAAGGAGAAAAAATTCAAGATAAAAGTCTCCACAGAGAAGTCAAAGGGCAAGATAATAGTGCTTGACAAAAAATCTAAAATAGATGTTCTTCCCAAGACAGACGCGTCATGCCCCAAGTGCGACAATGGTGAGGCTTTTTGGTGGATGCAGCAGACAAGGGCTGCTGACGAGGCTCCGACAAGGTTTTACAAGTGTACTAAATGCGGGCACACATGGCGTGAGTACGAGTGATTCTACAATAACAAAGAAATTGCAAAACCCATTAAAGTGCCAACAGTGATGAAAGGCAGAGCTGGCAATGGTCTTGGATGCTTAGACATGTGGTATATCAGCATCAAGAGAGCTATGGTGGATCCTGCTATTGTCAAAAGAGAACTTACTATTGTGAAGTCCCTTAGAAGAGATATTGAGAACATGAGAGGTATGACTATGTCGCCTACTCCCAGCTGGAACACATGTATCTTTTTCCTTTTCTTGTGTCCCTTTGGTCCGAAGAACTTGGCTCTCTTGAACTTATGTGGCGAAGCTATTGTGAAGGCCATTGGTCTCTTGGTCAATTCCTTTGCTAGAGTAATCATGTGCTTTGTCACGAACACAGAAATAAAGTCATAAACACAAAGCAAAACCAGGAATACTAAGGAGGGCACAACCCCGAAGGAGGCTCCCAGCAAAGCCGCAGCGCCTGCTCCTGATACCATTGCTGCAACGTTCTGGCTCAGTATTGTGGGCCTCAAAGCCTTCCAGGCTGTCAGCGCTATTGCCAAGAAGAAGCCCAGAGAGAAATACCATATTCCCACGGGGACTAGAAAATCAAAAGTTATCCATGATGAGAAGAAAACAACAATTGCTTCCAGAACCCTTACAGAGGGCTTCCAGAACTTGACTACCATTAAAATTGCCACAGTGGACACAATTATGTAAATAAAGAGCATGAAGGAGTTGCTGATGTTGTCAGGATCTTCAAAAACAGGAGGCATCTCACCCGCCTCCATTTCTGCCAGGTACTGGACTCCTACGTAAAGTCCTAATAACTGCGTTGCGAGGAATATGGCGACAATCGCAAAGGCTGTCTTCATTTTTATCACTTATTAATAATTCTTGTCCGCTTATAAAAGCTTCTCTTGGGATATGCTTTTTCTATAACCAAAATTCTTTTAAATGAAAAACATAATAAATAGTTTACCTCTTACGAGGCTTATTCTGGGCTCAACGGCACAGGAGCGACGTGTTGGGCCTTTCATAATTCTAAAGATAATCTTCTATTCTGGTGCTCTTACACAAACGTAAAAGTTATCATAAAAATTATACCATGGGCTGAAAAGAGCCTGAGCACCACCATCAAAACAAGCTACTACCCTAAGACCTTCTTCCTTAGAAACATCATCTTTTAACCAGAACAAATCACCCTTTTTTAATCCCATCTCTTCTATATTCTTTCTAACAATTCCTTCAGGTTTTATAAAATCTTCCAGTTCCGTTCTTTTACCACTCTCAATAAAATAATTGCCTTCACCCTTAACTATATCAGTTCTTTCTAAGAGAACGGTTTTTCTACCCCTTCCTAAAACAGGGTTTCTTACCCTTTCAGTATAGACATTGTTTTGCTTAGAAAAAGCTAATACGCTTTCTGTTATCTGGCTTTTATTGCTAAATTCAACCTTTCCTAACTTCTGGGCAATTTTCATTTCCTTAATTGTTGGTAGTGAATAAGAGATTCCCAAATCTTGTATCAATAACTTTATTTCATAAAAGTTGAAAGAACCTGGAAAATATACTTTTTCCTTGCTTATACCAAATTTATAACCTTGATTTTGGAAATAATTGAAGTCGTTGCGTCTTAGGGGTTTAATCTTTGGTAGACTTTTTAACTCTAACATGAATAAAATGAAGTTTTAAAACAATTTAAGCTTATTAATTCCTGCGTTTATTAGATTAATATGCCTAAAAGTTCCAAGGGTTCCAGAAGGGAGCGCGAACTTCTGGAATACATGATAAAGAAGGGCTTTGTGGTGCACAGGGTCGCAGGTTCCGGTCTGGGTGGTGATGCCATATGCGACTTGGTGGCTGTGAAGAACGGAAAGGCCCAGTTCGTGGAGTGCAAGTCGAGGAAGAAGGTCTACTACACCAATTCACACTTGGAACAGTTCAACAAGCTGATAAAGGCTGCCAAGAAATGCAAGGCAAAGCCTGTGCTGGCTGTAAAATTGAATTACAAGAAGTGGCGGTTCTTTGACCTGAACAGGAAAATACCCGAGAAAGTAGAATAGAAAGACTTGCTAATGAATAATCACTTTTTCTATATTATTTTTGTCTTTGAAAGAATCTATAAGACCGTAATGACCAAGAACTAAAATAGCTTGGTCGGAATCATAGCACTTCCTCATTTTTTTCTTCAAAAAACCCCTGACAAAATGCATCTGCAGTTCAGTTTGAGGTTCAAAAACATACCTTTTCTTGAGAAGTTCTAATTTAGTTTTAGATTCCTTCAATAAGTTTCGCGTCTCCTCTTTTGTTAAAGTAAAGTCATAATTTTTGGTCAATAACCTTTCCTCTAGCAGGTGTCTTATAAGTTTGTTATCGTACATTTCAGTTTTGTTTAGACCATTGCCAGACAATCTGACTTCCTTTAGACTGCTTTCCATACCCATCTTGGTTAAGTGAGTTTTTTTATTTTTTTGATCCAAGATTCCCTCATCGATTGAAAGGTTTACAAAACCATCCAAACGCTCTTGTTTCTTCCTTTGGAAGGGAAATTGATGCCTCGCATAACTTTTATGATCTACATTCTCAACCCCACAATCTTTGCAGAATTTACCAAAAAACTCTTCTGTTAGTTCATTATTCAAGTAATCAATGTCTGACTTGTATATAGTCAGATTAAACTTTGGGTCAACAAAATAAGGGACACTGTCAATAACTATAGTTCCTGGCCCTCGGGTATCTATAAAGTTTTCTGGGATGACTATTTGTCCAACGACCTCTTCAGCATATTGGGCATTCACTTTACTTAATGAGTGAAAAAAATATTTAAGTTTAATTACTTCCTGCCCTTCTGGCTCTTGAAGATTTTCTTTATTCTTTCTAGAGTGTCCGCCTCTTCTTGTCCTTTGTCCCATCTTATCCTAATTAGCCTGGGAAATCTCAGGGCGTATCCAGAGGAGTATTTGGGACTTTTCTGTATCTCCTCGTAAGCGACCTCTAACACAACCTTGGGCTTTATTTTTACTTCATTTTCTTTTTCTGATTCTATGTTCGGCTTTAGCAATTTGGTCAGCTCTTCAAGTGTCACGTCATTCTTTTCAGTTTTTTTCTCCTTCAATCCCGAACCAAGCATACCACATTCGAGAAAATCTCCACTGTTTGGGTCTCTGCAGCCCAGTATCAATGAGCCTAACCACCCTGCCCTCTTGCCTGTTCCCCATATGGCCCCTATTATTACTAAATCCAAAGTCTCCAGAATCGGCTTGACCTTAAGCCATCCTCCAGCGACTCTCCTTCCAGGCAGGTAAAAGGCTTGCAAGTTCTTAATAATAACACCTTCCTGTAAATTAGATAGGGCTATGTTATAGAATTTTTCAGCTTCTTTAATATTCTTAGTCAGGCTCCTTTTTGCTAGCTGAACCTTTCTAGGAATCTCTTTAACATTCTTAGCTAGTATTTCTCTCCTTTCCTTTAGGGGAGTATTAAAAAGTGTTTTTCCGTTCAGATATACTATATCAAACAAGTTCAGTTCTACTGGAATATCCTTGGCAGTTTTCCTAATGTCATACTTCCTCTTAATTCTTTGAGACAACTTCTGGAACGGTAGTGGTTTTCCTGTTTTTTTATCAATTGCAAGACCTTCACCATCAACTATACACTCCTTTGGTTTTAGGCTTTTTTTACATACTTCAACAACATCAGGAAATGCTTTGGTTATGTTCTCAAGTCTTCTTGTAAATATCCAAATTATATTACCTTTTTTATGAATTTGCATTCTTGCGCCGTCATACTTGTACTCGGCAGCAGGCTCATCAAAGGAATTCACAGCATCTTCCAGAGAGGGAGCCTTTTCTGCCAACTGGACTTTTATCGGCCTTCCCAATTCTATTTTGACTTTTTTCAAGCCAGCCTCGCCTTTTTCCTTGGCAATTTCCGCTATCTCTCCGTAGTCAGGATTCAGGAACCAAGCATTCTCAACTGTTTTCTTGGAAACACCAAATGCCTCTGCTATGGCATCCCTTACAATCCCCTCAGCGACCCCTATCCTCAGCTGCTCAAGCACTGTCCTTACTATGTACCTTGCCTCCTTGGGTCTTGCCTGCACAAGCAGCTCGGCAATGAGGTTCATCTTCCTTTCCTGCGATCCCTTGCCAGACTGCTTTGCTATGAGCTGTATGTTTTCAAAAACCTTTTCCACTGTCAATACTTTCCTGCCTAGTGTTTTTTGCTTTCTCTTATTCTCAAACTTCTCAACAGTCAGGCCTAGGTCTCCTGTCTTGTTAAAAACCTTGTTGATGTCCTTTTCATTGATGCCGTAAGCCTTGGAGATAGAGCTTATCATTAGCTGGTTTGCCACTCCTATTTTCTCCTCGGTCCAGCTTGGAAAAGCCCTTCCCTTTAAAAGCAGCACAACCTTTGACAGCAGCTCTTTGGGAGTTTTTTCCAGTAATTCAGCAACAATACTGGCCTTCTCCAGTTTTGCGGGCGTTTTCTCCAGCTTTTCATAATTGTCAGCTAGAACAACATACTTCATAATAAATGATTTGGCTAACAGAATATAAACTTTTTAACTTGCTTGGACGATTTAGTCCTTTTGTTAAAACTCTTTCTAGCCCATTTCAGGTCATTTTTCAGTATCAGCCTTTCGCTAATCTTTTTTTTATGCGTTTTTTCGATTTTTTTCTCAAGGGCTTTTAACAAGTATGAAAAACCATGCCTTTTCTTTACTTTCTTCAGTATATAACGCCTTTCAATTGCAGGCTTGGAAACATCATATCCAAACCTCTTTAAATAGACTCTCATCATCTTTTGCTTGGTAGAAAAAGGATTTAAGCTTATTTGTTCGCGTTTGTGGAAAAACGGTTTTTTATTGGATTTTTTAACAAAAATATGTAAATATTTAAATCTATTGCTGGAATATATAAACTATGGCTGATATTGAAACAATAAACATGAAGAATAGCAAGATTATGGTAAACTTGAGCTTGGCCAAAGACGAGTATAAATTACTGAAACAGTCAACAAAAAGACTCCTCCTCTTACCGTCTGGAACAAATGTCTTAAGCGAGGCATTGACAACAGGCAAACTCGGCAACAGCAACAGGATAATGCTTCCAAACAAGATACTCCGCAAAAACAAAATAACGAGGCTTATGAAGAAGGTTCCAGCCCAAGTCTTTGATTTTGACGATGAAAAGTTTCTTTTGATAAAGCTCCAGGAATCAGTTATTGGGAAGCCAGATTTCGGTGAAGAAAAATGAGGGTAAGCACAGGACTGCCAAAACTTGACAAACTGATAAACGGCGGATTCCCGTCAAACACAGTTGTTCTTCTTTCGGGGGGGCCCGGGACAGGGAAAACTCTCACTGCTTTGAATTTTCTGGTTAACGGTGCTGTCAAGGGTGAGAAATGCTATTATCTCTCTGTTTCAGAGACAAAGGAAGAGTTGTTGAGAGCTTGCGACAAAATCAAGACATTGAAAGCAGCAAGGAAATATGTTGACAAAAACCTTCTTATAGAGAGCTTTAACCTTGGAGAGAAAATTAACTTAAATTACCTGACAAGGGTTTTTTCCGACTATCCTGACATTGACAGGCTTGTCATTGACAATATTAACAAACTTCTGATATTTTCAGAGAACAAAAAGGACTATAGGATTAAGATGGCTGAAATGCTGAGGTACTTAAGAGAGAAGGTTAAGTGCACCCTTCTTCTTTGTGAAACTGAAAGCAATGAAATTGACACAGGAAACGGGGAGGCGTTTGACTGTGATGGTGTATTACATGTATCTTTCTTGGAGCTTGAGGAAAAGCCGAGGAGAACCTTGGAAATATACAAGATGCGTTATACTCCCTTTGAGCCAAGAGTTCATCACGAACTTTTGGTTGATAGTAAAAGTATAAGATTGACAACCACAAAAGTAATATAAATCACTTCTCTCTGATTTCATTTCTAATCTTTGTTAACTCTTTCTTTATGTTGATGACCTCTTTCAATATCATTCTCAATAATATCACTTCTGTTCTCATAATTAATGTTTTTTTCAGTAATTTAAATACTTTACTTATTGGTATATTACATACTAAATTGGTTCGGAAAAGAATAAAGAATATAGCCTATAATTCTCTTTATGAAAAAACAAAAAACTGTTTTGAATTTGCTTTCCAAGAAATATACCTATAAAATCTTGAAAAGCCTTGAGAAAGGTCCTAAACGTTTTAAAGACCTGAAGTCTGTCTGTGAGAATGAGAAAATGAGAACTCAGAGACTAAAGGAATTAGAAAGTTTTAAGATAGTAAGAAGCCAGCCTAAAAAGATTGGGAGACGGGCTGTCTGTATTTATGATTTGTCCAATATCGGAAAAACCACTCTAAAGCTTGCTGAGGAAGTGAAAAAACTTCACAAGGAAACTTAGATCATATCTCTTTCTTTAAGGCTCACATATTTATTGTCGCCAATAATGATGTGGTCTAGTAATTCTATTCCGATTAATTTTCCCATTTCTTTAAGTTTTACTGTTAGATTAATATCATCAGAGCTGGGAGTCGGGTCTCCTGATGGATGGTTGTGGACCAGAATAATGGCTGCAGCATCTTCTAGAATTGCTGTTTTAAAAGCCTCCCTGGGCTGGATAATGTTTGTGTTCAAACCACCAACAGAGATATTCTCATGCTTTATTATTCTGCATTTTGAGTCCAGATAAACTCCCTTCAAGAATTCCTTTTTGAGCCCTCGCATGCGTGGCATGAACAGATTGGCTATGTCTGAAGGTGTTGTTATTTGTTTGTTCAAACTCTTGGTTATTGATAACCGCTTTCCTAATTCAAAGGCAGCAGCTATCTGGCAGGCCTTTGCATCCTTAATACCAGTTATCTTTTTCAATTCTGTTACAGTGGTTTGTGAAAGCCTTTTAATATCATACTTTGAAAGAAGCCTGTTAGCTAGGTTTAAGACATTTTCATTGACACTGCCAGTTCCGATTATTATTGCTAGGAGTTCGGCATTGCTCAGATTCTCTGGCCCAAGTTTTATTAAGCGTTCTCTTGGTCTTTCCTCTTTTGGAAGGTCTTTTATTTTGTATCTGATATTCTTTGATTTTTTCCCCATATAGATATTTTTAATATGGATCAATACGAAATAAGATTAATACTAACCTGAGTGGTAAAAAGTGTTTTTATGCGACTGTCTGAGTCATTAAATAAAAATATAATGGAAACCTCTGAGGGAAGGCTTTTAAATAAATTTAAAATAAGAAGTAGACGAGATGTTCTGTTTTTTGAAGATATTTTGTCAAACTATATAAAAAAATGTGAAAGAAGTATTCAGGACAAGACCCAGAATGGCCCCTCCTAT
>CAYQXC010000005.1:0-4138 GCA_964421545.1 uncultured archaeon
GCCGTAGTACCAATTTCTATCGGGGTGTTTATATCAACAATGGTACTTCTTTGGTAGAGAATGAGACTTGGCAGCAAAGCATAGGGTCGTGGGGTTGGCCTTCTATTATTTTCGGGGATTTCGACAACGATGGCAGGATAGATTTGGATCAAATAGGAACTAGGGTAGGGGACCATCATAGTCTTTACAGAAATAATGGCACTTCCTTTATATTGAATCAATCTGAGGATACGGCATGGCTTTCAGCTTTGTTCGATGGTTCCATTGCTTTCGGGGATTATGAAAATGACGGCGATTTGGATTTGGCGGCAATGGGAAAGGAGACTGTCCGTAATAGTATTCTCAACAATAATAAGACAGTTTTTCAATTCGATGAGATGGCAAGAGAAGACTTTAGGTCTGATGATATGCAGCAAGGCTCTACGGCCTGGGCAGATGTCGATAGCGATGGTGATTTGGACTTGGTCTGTAGCGGAAAGGTGGATGATACAACTAATTCCTTAACAAAAATCTATATCAACAACGTTTCCACTTCGAACACCAATCCCGACCCGCCGAATATTTTTTCCTGCAGCTACTCCAACAGTCAGCTGAATTTAACTTGGAGCAACGCCTCTGACTCGGAAACCAACTCGACAGGCCTCTACTACAACCTCCGAGTCGGCACAACGCCTGGAGGCAACGACATAGTCTCCGGAGTCTACGGCGGCTCCTCCAACCCAACCTCCGGCTACTTCGGCAACATGATGCAGCGCAAGTCAATATTGCTCAATGTTCCCTTGGAGGACGAGACAGTCTACTGGTCGGTCCAGACAATTGACACTGGTTTGGCAAAGAGCTCCTGGTCCGAGGAGCAGAACCTCACAACAGGCTCAGACATAACAAAGCCAGTAATCTCAATAAACTCCCCCGAAGATAACTACAACTCTACAAATTCAACTATGACGTTCAACGCGACAGTCTCCGACAACAGCGACCTCGTCAATGTCTCATTGCACGGGAGCTGGGGGGGATGGCACCTCAACGAGACCAACTCCTCGGGCTTCAACAGCACCGATTACGTTTTTGCCAAGAACCTGACGGGATACGGGGACGGGGACTACACCTGGCAGATAGTTGCATACGACAACTTCACCAACCACCAATCTTCAGCAGTAAGGACCTTCACCATAGACACGGCAGCCCCCTCTATAATTCTATTGTCCCCATCAGCATCCTCCATCTGGTCCTCAAGTAACACTGTAACCTTCAGATACAATGCCTCGGACATAGGCATAGCCGGCTGCAGCCTTGTCATCGACGGCTCCGTCGACCAGACGAACTCCACGATAACTGTCAATCAGGAGCAGACCTTCACCAAGACAATGTCCAACGGAGCCTACACTTGGGGCGTCAACTGCACCGACAACTTCGGCCATACTGGAAGTTCCGCGGACTATATAATAACAGTAAACTATGTCACCTATTCCCCGGGAGGCGGAGGCTCGGTGACAACAAAGAAGAACACCACGGGAACAGCAAACGAGACTGAGACAGAAGAGGAAAACGCCACAGCAGAACTGGAAATTCCCGAGGCAGGGAAGACATTCACGGAGAATGTGGAGGAGAACGGCTCCGGCATAGCCCGGATAACCATAAAGGCGAGGAACATCGTCAAAAACATCAAAATGATCGTCGAGAGTATACGGGCGCTCCCACCCGAAATACCCGAGCTGGAAAGGGTCTACAGCTACCTGTCAATAGAAAAGGAGAACATCACCGACAACGACATAGAAAACGCGACAATATTGTTTTCAATTAATAGGACTTGGCTGTCAGACAATGACATCAACGCCTCAACAATAGCCCTCAACAGGTACACTACCGAGTGGGAAGCCCTTCCGACCTCCAGACTCAACGAAAGCGGCACGGAAATATTCTTCGAGTCCCAGACGCCGGGCTTCTCCTACTTTGCCATAACAGGGGAGGAAAACATCAAAGGAACAGAAGACACGCCGCTAGTTCCAATCATGGCAGCAGTCTCAATAGCACTTATTCTTGCCGCAAGAATCTATTTCAAGAGAAAAAGCCAGACGGGAAACAATACTTAATAACAGAGCCATCGCTAAAATAAATAAACAAAAAAATAATTACAAAATACCTTTCCAGAATAAGCCTTACTATTCTTCGTCTTCTTCAGATTCCTCTTCATCTTCCGAATCGTCTGCTTCTACTTCCTCAACGGATTCTTCTTCGCTTGGTTCGTCCGCTTCTTCCTCTGTCCCTTCCGATCCATCTATTTTCTCAACTTGATCGGCCTTTGGTCCCTTGTCGCCTTCGACAACTTCAAAGGAAACCTTGTCGCCTTCTGTGATTTCTACGCCTTCTTTCAAGCCGCTCACATGGACGAAGTAGTCCTTGCCGTCGTCGCCAGTTATGAACCCAAAGCTTTTGTTCGGATTAAAAAACTTTACAACTCCTGTTACCATTTTAATACCTCCTAATAATACTCCATTTTTTTGTTTTCAATCTTTTTAAAGGGATGTTTTTAGCAGTCATCCTTTAATACTAGAAATATAGAAAAACGAGAATAAAAAAAGAATAAAAAAGAGAAGCCAGAACTAACCGAATCTCCTTCTGACTAGTTCCTCCTCTGTCCACTCCTTATGTCTTTTCAGGGATATTTCCCTTCGCACAAAACAATTAACCAAACCTATCACCTACCATTTTTTATACAAAAAAATTCCAAGCTTCAGAACAAGCCTAAAAATATTTTGTTGACTACCTTATTATTGGGCGACCAGGCATATATAGACCCCTTGAATAATCTTTTTATCTGTAACAACCGAATTATTTTTTGGTTAAATGGCAAGGATAATATCTGTATTGTCTGGAAAGGGTGGTGTGGGCAAGACAACCCTAGTTTCTAATCTCGGCACTGCCTTGGTGAAGAGGGGAAAGAAGGTGACAATACTCGACGCGAATGTCACAACACCCAATCTCAGCCTTCATTTGGGCATCCCTCTTTATCCGGTCACGCTTCACGATGTCCTGAGGGACAACATTTCAATAGAGGCTGCCACTTACGACCATCACACAGGATTAAAAGTGGTTCCCGCATCACTCTCAACCAAGGCCTTGAGGGGCATTGACATGAGCAAGCTCGAAAGCGCCCTGTCACACCTTGTTGAGAAGAACGACATAATCATTGTTGACTCGGCCGCAGGCCTGGGAGAGGAGGCGCTGACCGCAATAGACGTTGCAGACGACCTGATTGTTGTGACCAATCCAGAGCTGCCAGCTGTTACAGACGCGTTAAAAACCATAAAAATGGCGCAGGAGGCTGGAACCAACATTCTGGGAGTTGTTGTCAACAGGGTCAAGGGCTTGAATCACGAGATGTCAATGGACGAGATAAGGTCAATGCTCGAGGTCCCGATAATCTCAATAATTCCAGAGGATGTGCATGTTCCAAAATCAATTTCTAAGAAGACGCCGGTCGTCCACCACAAGCCCAGGAGCAGGTCTTCAATACAGTTCCAGAAGCTGGCTTCAAGAATACTGGGTGAGACTTATTACGGGGTCAAGAAGAAGAGCTGGCTTGAAAGGCTGTTCTTCTGGTGGGACTAGTCCCTCAGAAGATTTTTAAAGAACCCTTTTGTCGCCTTCCCCAAATTTACTTTTTTTCTCTCTGCTATTTCTATTATGTCATCTAGAAAGAGACATGGCACTAGGATGATTATGAAGTACATTAGGATGCCGAACCCTAGAGAGGATACCGCATATCCTTCCATTGAGTACGGCGGGATGTTGATGCTCATGGGAATCTTTATGTTGAAGTTTATCGAGTATCGCGTGTTGCTCAAAGGGTAAAACAACGCGGGCCCTATGCCTTCCACTATTCCTATGCCGTCCCCGAAGACGGGAGACGAGAACATGTCCATGAAGACATGGCTTGAGGAGAATACTAAGAGCAGAAGAAAGAAGCCTTTTGCATAGCGACTGAGCTTGAAATGGAATGCCAGATAAAGCAATGCCAATGGAAGCAATATTGTGACAAAGACATTGTGAAACGTTGCCCTTTCCAGTCCGATGAAGTGGTCGATGTCTATCAATACAGTTAAAACAGCAGCTGCCAGTATAGACTTTACGGGATGTT
>CAYQXC010000005.1:4148-19578 GCA_964421545.1 uncultured archaeon
ACATTGAGCCTTGCTGCCAATGCTGCGATTATGGGGAATATGAAATGAAACAGGCTGTCCATCTAAATTACCTCTATCTCAAAAACAATAACAGGCTTTTCAAGCTTCCACTTCTCAAGTATCTCGGGCTTTATTTCGCCGAAGAAACCCGTATGCTTGTCATTGACCGTTATCTCTACGACCCTTGTCTCTATGAAGCTCGGGTGATTGAAATCATTTATCTGGTAGTTGTATCCCAAGTTCTTCAGGACGCTTTCGATTGTTGACTTCATCTCTGTCAAGTTGGCATTGTCATATGAAATGACTCCTGCGAGCTTCCTCACGGTCCTTGTTCCCGTGTCTTGTGTTTCATCAAGGACAACACAATCACCAACCTCAAATATTCTTTGGGGATAGTCCCTGTGCTTGTTTGATACAAGGTTCTTCATCAAGCAAGGCAACAGCCAAGTCCTGCATATGTTATATTCACTCGACACAGGATTCATTAGTTCTGCTGGCTCGCCGCTGACATTCATCTTTGAGAAGTTGCTCTCCTTGCTCGTTAAGACAAAGTTGACAATCTCTTGGAACTCCAAGCCTATCATTAATTCTCTTATTTTTCTTGTCAGTATTTCTATCCCAGCCTCCTTTCCTATTGTTGCCAATTCAGGAAGTTCTGGAACAAGATTGTTGTAGCCATAGCCGATGGCGACATCCTCCACCAAATCAATGTTATGCAGTATGTCAGCACGGTAGGGAGGTATTGAAACTATAATTTTTCCTCCCCTTGGCTTTGAGGCACTATACCTCATCTTTTCAAACAACTTTGCAATCTCCTCTGGTAACAGCTCAAGCCCTATGATTTTATTAATATAATCGATGTCTATTGATTTCTGGATTGGTATGAGGTCGGGCATTTTTTTGTTGCTGACCTTTACTGTTTCCAGTTTGCCGCATCTCTCGAGTATGTTGCATGCTAGAATGTTCAGGGCAATGTTCACGGTCTTCTCGTCTGTCCCAGTGATATCAAGGAACAGGCTCTTTGTGTTTTCTGTAACCCTAGTCCTTTCGGAGTTTATTATCGGAGGAAAACTTATCACGCCCTCCTTGTCATATATCAAGGGATACCTGTCTTTTACAAGATGTGCGAAAGCAACTCCCTTCGGATGCTTGGTCAGTATTTCCTTTATGGTCATCTCCCTTGTTTCTCCTAATGGAATAAATGTTTCCTCTTCAACGTCTCTGTAGACCAATGGTGGCTTCATCTTGTCAAAGTCATGAACACCAATAGCAACCTTCTTCCTGTCCCTTCCTATGCTGTCATGCAGCTTTTCCTGAACCTGCATCAGGCTCTTCACCAGATTGTCAGTGAGCTCTACATTCTTTATTATGCCGCAGCCTATGTACGGTCTTACCATGGGATTCTCCTTTTTCAGGGAAACCTTTGAATCAGAAACATCATACTTCTTCAACCCTGTTTCTATTCCAAGAAAGCCTTTCATCTCCCTAGCTATGCCCTCGACAGAGAAAAAGTCAGGCCTGTCAGGGTTCATTTCACATTCTATAACATCCCCATCTATTTTTGCTTCTATCTTTATCAGAAATAGCGTCTCCTCTATTTCCTGGTCTGTCATTTCTTTTCCTACTAACTGCAACAAGTCATTTTTGCTGATCTCTATTACAACCATTCAATCACTCAAACCTGTTTCCTTGTAAATTTCTTGGAATTTTTCCAAATCCTCTAAAATTTCTTTGCATATTTTCTCAACATATTTTCCTCTATCTTTACTAATTTCCTTTGCTGACTTTGTGAAGAATATTGTACCGTCATTTAATTTTCTGAATTTCTCAATGTGTAATATTGCTTTTTTTAAGGCATCATGATGTATGTAGCCTTTTTTTGCGTATTCAAAGAAAAACCTGTGAAGACTAATGGGTCCGGTCGCATCCAGTTTGTCAGCATCAAATAATACCTTACCTTCCAATGATTTGTTAGGGTTAGGATCATCAGTACTGTGCATGGAAATGATCTCTGCAATTTTTTCTATATCCTCTTTAGAGTAGCCACATTCCTCTAAGATAGGTTTGCAAAGCTTTGCCCCCTCCCTTGCATGCGTTTCATCACCGACAATTGGAATTGCAATGTCGTGCAACAATGCTGCCGGTATCATTATTGATTTGTCAACATTCTCCATTTCAGACAAGATGTTTACCCAATATACAACTCTTACTGTATGATCGAACCTATGAGCATTGTCAGACTTGTTATTTTTGTAATACTCTTTTACCCTTTCAAGCAACTTTTTTTGTCTTTCCTCTGTAAAAATCATATTAATCACTTTTTGAATCCCTCTATTAATCCGTAAATTGCAATGAATCCCCATAATATATTCAAAGCACTCGCAGGGTAAGCCAAATTAACTATAGAGTTTAATCCAATCATGAAACCTCCAATCATATTCATTGAATGGTATAACTTAGAGTCTCTTTCAAATTTTTTCATAGTTATCATTAGATATGCCATTAACACAAGTGCCATTCCTATCCAGCCTATTATCTCAACAATCATATCTGCCATCTATTTCACCATTGGAGTCTTCCTTAACCATTCCAAGTCATCCGAGAACAGCATCCTGATGTCAGTTATGTTCAGTTTTGCCATGGCCAGCCTGCTGATGCCGATTCCCCAAGCCAATACCTGATAATTCTCAATGCCCAAAGGTCTCAGCAATTCTGGCCTGAACAGACCTGCTGGCAATACTTCTATCCAACCCATCTGAGGGTGCTTGACAAAACCTTCCACAGAAGGCTCGGTGTACGGGAAGAAGCCCGGCTTGAACTTGACATCTATCGAGCCTATGCTTTGTGATATCTCCTTTAGATAACCTAGAACATTTCTGAAGGAGAGGTCCTTGCCAACAACTATGCCCTCACACTGGTAGAATTCTGCTAGATGGCTTGCGTCTATGGCTTCCGGCCTGAAGTTCCTGTCAATTGAAAAGTATTTTCCCGGCTTTTCTCCAATTTCATATAACTTTCTGGCAGAGACAGCTGTTGTGTGCGATCTCATCAGAATCTTTTTGCTTTCTTCCTTTGACCAGTGTCCTCCCCATCCAGTGCTTTCAGTAACCCAGCCGCCCTCATGCGTTGCCTTTACTTTTGAAATTAAATTCTCGTCAGGCAGCCTTCCTGTGCTCGGGTTTTTCATGTAGAATATGTCCTGCATGCTCTTGGCAGGATGATCCTGCGGTATGAACAAGGCGTCACAGTTCCAGAAGGAAGTTTCGACCAGAGGGCCTTTCATTTCCTGGAACCCCAAGCCTATTAACTTGTCTCTTATGTCTTCTTCGAATTGGATATAGGGCTGCTTTTTACCAGCATAGACTTTGGGAGCAGGAGCATTCACATTGTATTTCCTGAAGGTCTTGTTCTTCCATTCCCCTGTCTTGATCAAAGCAGGTGTTAACTGCGCTATTTCTGTTATGTCTGTCATTTCTGTGACAGGCTTTTCTTTCTTGTAGAAGAAATTCATTATTTTCTGCCAGAAGGAAACTTTATGTTCTGTTGCTTTGTCATCGTTTGTTTCAGCATCTTTTACTTCCATTATTAATTTTCTGCTCAAGAGAACCTTTGTTATTTTTTCATTGGTTTCTCCATTCTTGTCAATTTCTTCAATTGCCTTTTCTATTCCTGACTTTTCATTTATTGCTCTCTTACCCAGTTCAGTTAATTTAACTATTTTGTTCTCAATCTCTATCCAGGCATTCCTTCTTGCCCAGCCAATTGCTATTCCTGATTTTGGTGATTTGGAAACATCTTCCAATGGCTTCTCATCTCCGATTGACTTTAGCAATTGCCTTTCCGGCAAACCATTCTTTAGATAATCCTGACCCTCAGATGTTAGCTTGTACATTTTAATCCACTAGCATGAACTTGTCTATTGTTTTCTTGGCTTCTTCCCTTTTTTTCTGGTGCTCTGCAAGGAACTTCTTTATTCTCTTGGCCAGTTCCTTCTTGCATTCGCCGCACATTATCTTGCCCTCTTTGCATAACTCCTGTCTTTTCTTCAGTTCATCGTCGTCCTTCTCAAACAAGAAATAATAGTATTGATATATTGAGCATATGCTAGGGTCGCCACCTAGCTTTTTCTGCTCCTCAACTGTCTCCCTTCCGCCAGTGAAGGCTTTCATCACCTTTCTCTCTATTTCCTCTGGCGGGTCGATTGTGAATATGGCGCTGTCAGGGTTGCTGGCAGACATCTTGCCGCCCCTTGCCAGTCCAGGAATGAACTTGCACTGTATTGAGGCTGGCTTGTAATAGCCTAGCTTGGGAAGCACGTCCCTTGCCACCCTGAAATGCGGGTCCTGGTCAATTGCATGAGGTATCAGACATGGGACATTCTTTTTCTGATTCACAGACTCCAGGAATGCAGGAACTGACTGGACGCTCGTGAAGAATATTGAGCCGACATTCGTGTCATTGGTGAAGCCGAATACAGCCTTTGCTGTGGAATAAGTAATCTTCTTGGCCACTCTTATGGCGTGCCTGTACATTGTCTTGGCGTATTTCAAGTCAGATATTATCTTGGTTTTATTGTGGTCAAAGCCGAGCGCTATTATGTCCAAAGCGTTCTCATAGGTGAACTTCTCAACATCCTCAAGGTTCAATTTGTCCTTGAATAGGAACTTCTCGTCGTCCGTCAGTTGTATAACATATTTTACATCAAACGCGTCCTGCAGGCTTTTCGCAAATAGGAATGATATCAGGTGGCCTATATGAGTGTGGCCTGACGGGCCCCTGCCGTTGTAGAGATAAAACTTGTTGCCTTTCTCATATTCATCAAGTATGAATTTCAAGTCCCTGTGAGCAAAAAATATCTTTCTTCTCATGAAAAGGTTGTTGCCAACATACTTCTCAAGCTTCTTGGATAGCTTCTGGTCTATCAAACTCAAGCCAAAGTCCTTTATCAGCTTGTCGTAGTCTATTTCTCCCTTTACTTCCCACGGCGTTACAACCATTTTTTCTTTTTTCATATGCCCACCCTTACAGCTAATAGATAAATTACTCTAGCTTTATTTTTAAGCTTACTAGAAATAGACAAGTCTTCTACATAAATTGGAGTGAATCCCATCCCATGTAATCGCCTTAGAGGTTTATTTGAAGTCAAAAATATATAAAATTATCATAATTGGTGATGATTTGAATAACATATGGAAAATGTATTTGTTCAATTTTTTTGTTAGTCTTCACTTTATTGGAGGGGTCATAGTACCATTTTTTACAGAATGGGGAGGATTGAATCTTGCTCAGACACTGATGCTTGAGTCTTGGTTCTTGATATGTGTTTTTCTTTTAGAGATACCTTCTGGAACTTTCGCGGACTATTTTGGAAGGAAAAAATCCTTGGTTCTGGCTGTTGTGGCCAACATTGTAGCCGCAGTTGTATATTCTAGTTCGCCCAATTTCTATGTTTTCATGTTGGGTGAATCCTTATGGGCAGTTGCGGTTGCTTTGATGTCAGGTGCAGAGCACGCCTTGCTATACGATACCCTGAAGAAGCTCAAAAAAACCAAAAAATCAAAGGTATTTTTTTCAAGATATAAGAGCAGTGGCTTAGCAGGGCTTATGGTAGGAACTCCGATTGGAAGCTTAATAGCCTCAGTGGCAGGCCTGCAAGCCCCAATGTTTTTTATGGTTGTACCACTTTCAATAGCATTCTTAATATCCCTGACAATAAAAGAAACACATTTTGTAAGGAAAATAAAAGAAAGAAATTACTCTGAGACACTAAAGACTGGAGTGAAATACTTCTTCAAGCATAGGGTTCTGAAGATATTGGCTTTGGATATGATAGTGATAGCTACAGTCTCTTATTTCATGATATGGCTTTATCAGCCCATGCTGATAGATGCAGACCTTGATATAATATATTTTGGTTTTGTCCATGCAGCACTCGTTATAAGCCAGATATTGATTATGAATAATTTCAACAAGCTAGAGAAGATAATGGGATCAAAGAAAAGACTGATATTCTTCAGTTCCATCATTACGGGACTGATGTTTATTCTGAGCGGTCTGACAAACTTTTTGCCAATTATATTCTTGGTTATTGTTGTAGGTGGTGGTTTTGGTTTGTCAAGAGAACCGCTTTTTAACAATTATTTCAACAAATACATACCATCTGACAAGAGGGCAACTGTTCTATCTTCGATATCAATGATGAGAAGAATAACGATTGCTGCTGTCAATCCCTTTGTGGGAATGCTAGCAGACTGGTCCTTATCATTTACACTTGTTCTCTTAGGCATAGTTGCAATCATGTTTTCACTTGTTTCTAAAATAGAAGAAGAAATGTTGATAGACTAGATATATTAAAAATAGAAAAAACTAAAATCTTTTATGGTATACAAAGTGTACAAGCAGACCACTTCATATACATGCGGCCCCTGCACTTACTTCACAATAACTGAAACAGAGCATAATGAAAAACTTGAGGCTGATATTCATAGAATAGGTGGTATAAAACCATCCAAGATTTTCCTTGCCCCATCCTTTGAAATAGTTGCGAAATACCTAGGAAATAAAGGCAAATTCTCTATTTACTCTCTATCAGGTACATTGACTGAAAGGGCACTTTCTTTAATGATGGAGTGGGAAAAGATACCTGCAGAAAAAAGAGAAGAATGGAAATCTCTAGTTAAGAATAACTATGATTCGTTGCTAAAGAAGTCCGATTTTCATAAGATAAAAGATTTGACCGAGTACTTTGATGTCTTGAAAAAGTTTGCTAAAGGACATGTATTGGCTTTGATGGTTATGATGCCCTTGCTTCCCGGAGAACCTGTGACGCCACATTGGGTTTCAGTTATAAAATATGACAAAGGCGTTTTTACTCTGGGGCATTCTTCAAAAGGAAAAGAAATAAAATTAACAGAAGAGCAGCTGCTTGAGAACCTTCATAAATTGAAAGAATACGGCTTTCCGAATCAGTTTGTAGTTTACGAGAACACTAAATCATTAAATAAAGTTTAAAACATCAAACCAGTTGTGTGTTCGGCATTGCCTACAGACTTGCCAAGTTTCCTCAGAAGAGTGCTCCTTCCTGTTTTGCTGTTTGTCAGTTTCATGTCAGAGATGACAGAGGGGTACTCGTTGTAGACCAGCTTGTTTGGTATCAGTCCAAGTGATTTTTTCCTGAATGACCATGACGAGTGGGAGTAGCTTCTGACCTTGAAGCTTATGTTCTCCTTGCCGTTGTAGCCTTTCACGTTGAATACTGGAAGGTATCTGCCCTCTCTTCTCACTTTTATTTTATTGAACTTGTGCATCCTCCTGCCGTCAAAGAAAGATATGTCCTTCTTGATTGACTTCCCAAACACATGTGGGTTGAAGTATGTTAGAATGCCGCCGTTTTCAAAATGGAACACTCCCCAGTACCACGGGACTGAAGGGGCAGTAACGAAGACTCGCTGGTAATAGGCACTCCCCTTTACCGGTTTGTTTTTTATTCTTCCTTTTAGGCTGAGGCGGTTGAGCCTCAATAGCGAGTAGCCCATTTTCCCCACATAATTCTTGGAGTGGTAGGTTGGTATTGAGAACTTGTGGCAATTCTCATTGTCCGCCACGAACTTGAAGTCATCACCTATACTTATTATGTTTCTGTTCCTTTCAGTGTAAAATGATGTTGGCGTCTTTGAGTCGGATGATAATTCGTTGCCTGACAGTTTTAGGTTGCATTGCTCCAGAACGAAGTTGTGGTTCATCCTTTTCCCATCATAATACCAGACAGCTACTGCGCCGTCCAGATTTTTCCTGTCATTATTATGATTAAGTCTTATCTTCAGGTTATTGCAATCTATCTTCTTGACATTCTTGGTTGACCAGAGAATCATGAGCTGCCTTGGCTTTCCAGGATTCTTTGGATTGTTGAAAAAGAACAGCCAGAACCACCACCACCAAGCACCTCTTGGTCTGGGCTCGTTCTCTATGTCAAACACCTTTTTCTTGAAATCAATCAAATCTTTTGTTTTAGGTTTCATTTTTTACTGACCTCTTTAAAAAGAAAATTATACGAACTTTCCTATCTCAGTCTTGCTGTAGAAGTCCTTAAGCTTTTCCAATGCCTTGTTTACGTCCTCCACCCCTATCTTGGGCGCGTCCCTCTTGGTTGCAATCTCTCCAGATTTTTTCATCAAGAACAACCCGGTTCTTATGTCCTTTGCATTGTACGTCTTCCTTATTATCATTTCAAACGCGTCATAGTCCCATGAATCTGGTGAGAAGGCATACTTCTCCCTTTCACGGAGAATTGATCTAGTCTCCTCAAACTTGTAGGGCTTGAAATTTATCCTTTCCAATAATAGCCTTGACATCAGCCTCCTGTCCATTTTAGAGACTATCTCGCTTATGTTGGTTATGAGGAATATGGTCTTGTAGGGAACATCCTCAAGAATTCGATAAAGGAAGTCAAAGTCCTTGACCTTGTCAACCTCGTCAAAGGCAAAGACAACGCCGTCATACTTGCTGAACTTCTCTATGAGCCTGTCGAATATCTCGTCAGAGGACATCTTGTCAATTAGTTTCAAATCCATCTTCTTTGCAATCTCGTTTATTATCTTGGGGCTGGTGTCCCTCTTCCAGCAGTTAACATAGATGGGCATTATATTATCTGTCTCTTCAACGAGCATCCTAAATACGTATTTGACGCAGGCTGTCTTGCCTATTCCAGGCGTGCCTGTTATGATCAGGTTCGTTCCGTTCCTTCTTTCGAACAAGGGCTTTATACAGTCTGCTATATACTGGTGTTGCTCCTCCCTGTGGAGAAGCAGCCTTGGCAGGAAGGTCTGCTGTAGAATAGCAGGATTGATAAAAAGGCTCATAATAAATATTCTATTATAATTTATTTATTGGTTTACCACCCAAGGTAGGAAACAAACTACATGTTTCTCTAGCTTCCATTATTCTCATGTTACTCAGAAGGAAAGACAGGATAAAGGATTTAATACATAGGATGGAGTCTTTGAATCTTGATAGCTTCTTGGAAGTGGAGGGTTTGTCCGGCCGTATTGCGCCGGACAAGCTCAGATATTCCAACGGCAACTACGTCACTTGCGTCAGCTTTGCCGAGACCCAGCTGCTCACAAGGGAGCTGAGCAACGGAGTCAATGTAAGGCTGCCTACCTTGAGGGAGGATTACATTGCTTTTAGTGTTTTGGATAATGGTTACAAGGAGAATGTCCTTTCATCGCCGCCTGAGTGGAAGAACGAGCTATTGGATGGAAGCTTCCTTATTACAAACCCGGATGTGAGAAAAGTTGATAATGGTAGGGAGTACGACTTCTCAGGTAAAATAAGAACTGTGGACTTTCCTTTCCATTCCAAAAGATTTGACAGCCCAATACAGTGGCTGGGAATAAGCAAGGATATGCACGGCAGAGCAGCCCTTGTCAGAACAAACTCTTATTATGAAGGGAACGTTTATGCCGCCTGCATGGTTCCCCCTCTTTCCAGAGACTATATTGGAATAAGGCTGTTCAAGGAAGAATAATAAATACTTTTTTCTAAATATACATATAAATCATAGTGACAAATGATTTGTATGGCTGATGTAAGTAGATTAGAAAAGATAGCAAAGATGAGGGGCTTCTTCTGGCCGACCGCAGAAATATACAGCCCAATAGCTGGTTTCTGGAACTATGGACCCTTGGGAGCAGCCTTGAAAAGGAAGGCAATAGCTGCATGGAGGAAGCATGTTGTCAAGAAGGATGACATGATTGAGATAGATGGCGCCCAGATAATGCCAATGGAAGTTTTCAAGAGTTCTGGCCATTTGTCAAGTTTCCAAGATCCTTTGGTCGAGTGCGTCAAGTGCAAGAAGATATACAGGGCAGACAGGCTAATACAGGAGAAAACAGGAAAGATAATTCCGGAGGCAATGAAACCTGAGGAATTTGACAAGATGCTAAAGGAGAACAACATAAAATGTGAATGTGGTGGAAAGCTTTCAAAGACTCTAATGTTCAACTTGATGGTAAAAACCTTTTTAGGGCCTAAACAGGACGAGATTGCGTACTTCAGGCCAGAGACTTGCCAAACAATATTCACTGATTTTGCTCTGGTTTACAGGGCTTCTAGGGCAAAGCTGCCTGTTGGCATTGCTCAGGTCGGCAAGTCTTTCAGGAACGAGATTTCACCTAGGAACGCTGTTATCAGGACTAGGGAATTCACGCAGGCCGAGGTGGAAATATTCTTTAACCCAAAAAGGGAGAACTCCTTTGAAAAGTTCGAATCCATAAAGGATTACAAAATAAATTTTGCCCTTCTGGGAAAGGAAGACAAAGCACTTGAAATGACATGCGAGCAAGCCCTAAGCAAAAAAATATTCAGAAGCAGGATAGAAGCCTACTACCTCGCCCTTCATTTGCAATTCTTTGAGAGCGTAGGAATACCCAAGGAACTGACAAGAATAAGGGAGATAGGTCCTGATGAAAAGCCGTTTTATGCCAAGTCTGCCTGGGATATGGAGGTGAAAACATCATTGGGTTGGTTGGAGATAATAGCAAACCACTACAGGTCTGACCATGATTTGAAGTCTCACTCGGACGGGAGCGGAAAGGACATGAGCGTGATGGATGGTGATGAAAAAGTTTTGCCTTGGATTTGGGAGGACTCAATGGGCATAGACAGGCTTATATGGACTCTAATGGATGTAGGGCTCAAGGAGGATGGGAAAAGAGTCTTTATGAAACTAAAGCCAGAAGTGTCTCCTTTCCAAATTGCAGTATTCCCCCTTGTTAGAAAGGACGGTCTGGATAAAAAGGCAGAGGAAGTTTACAAGTTATTGAAGAATAATTTCGATGCATTCTATGACGATTCAGGTTCTGTAGGAAGAAGATATGCAAGGCAGGACGAGATAGGGACCCCCTTCTGCATCACAATAGACTATGACACAAAAGAGGATGACACAGTCACGATAAGGGATAGGGACACCACAAAGCAGGAAAGGGTCAAGGTAAAAGACTTGGTAAATGTTATTTGCGATAAATTAATCTGACTTCTATGAAGTACAACTGGTTTGCAATTACACTTGTTATAATTTGTGTAGTTGTCTTTATTTTTCAGACCCAGGAAGTAACAGAACAGTACCTTTTGGAATCTTCCGATGTCCTGTCAAGACCCTGGATTTTGGTGACCAGCACGTTCCTTCACGGGGACCTGATGCACCTGTTCTACAACATGTTTGCTTTGGCTTTGTTTGGTTCAATCTTAGAAAAGATAATAGGTGGAAAGAAATTCCTAATTCTTTATTTTGTCTCGGGAATAATAGCAGGCTTGGGCACCATTCCATTCTATGAAGCGTCCCTTGGAGCTTCAGGGGCTATAATGGGAATCCTAGGGACACTGGCTGTGCTTAGGCCGAGGATGAGGGTCTATATTAGTTACGTTCCCATGCCAATGGCTGCCGCTGTTGCTGTCTGGGCTGCAGGAGACTTGATAGGCTTCTTCGCTCCTTCAAATGTGGCCAATGCGGCTCATCTGTTTGGTTTGGCTGTTGGTCTAGCCATTGGTTTCTACCTGAAAAGAAAGTATGGAGAAAGGAGAATACCTAAGAGAAAATCCAGAATAAGCATTGATGAGGAAGAGTTTGAGGAATGGGAAGACGACTGGATGTGATTAATTTCTGAAAACCTTGATTTCATAAAAATCCTTTTTGCTAGAATCAGGTGAATGTTTAATAAATATAGAGTTTTTAATTCCTAGATTTTTTGCCTCAACCTCAAGAACAGCCATACATTTATTTTCTTCATTTTTACCCTTTACATGGAGAACATAACAAGGACCATCAAAAAAGCAAGGATTGTAAAAAGGGTCAAGCTTTTCTACAGTTTTTCCAAACATTTCCCAGTTTTTTTCAGAACAACAAAATTTCATACCAATATAGAGAAAGAAAATTTTTTATATCTATCTGACCCTTATCTTGAGCTTCCTTCTGCAGTACTTGCATATCTTTTGGTTGACGCCCTTCCACTTGACATTGGTAAGCCTTCCCACTTCCTTGACTGATTTCTTGCAGCGGTCGCAGATAACTTGGATAGAATCACCTTGAATATATCTTATCTTAGCAACTTCTTAAACCTTAACATCTCTTCTATTTTGTCCTTTTTGTGTTCCTTGCCCCTTATTATTATTTTCTCCAGCTTGTCCAATGCCGTGTCAACAGCCTCTCTGAGGTCCCATGCGTACGACTTGCTCACAAAAACACCCCTCTCAGTCATCAGCCTAGTCCTTATAGAGTATTTGACCTTGCCCCTCTTGTCGTACCTTTTTACATGCAGGAAGAAGAATTCGGATTTGGTCATCTTTGTAAGCTTCTGCAGGCTGTCTCTTATCATCCTGTTAACTGTTGCAACTATGAAATCATCCTCGTCCTTAAGGCCGCTTATCTGGTAGAATATGCCCTTTTGCTTAAAACTGGAAACATAAACCTCCAGCAGGTCCTTTTCAGTGACAACCCCGACCGGCTGCCCGCCATCCAGAACAATGACACCGTCTATCCTATTCTTGTCTATCAGGTTCACAATCTCGTTCAAGGAGTTCTTGCCCTCAGCAGTTATTGGCTTCTTGTCCATTATTGTTGAGACGGGTGTGCCCATTATTGTCTCCTTTTCAGCAGCCATGGAGTAGAAGTCCATCCTTTCCCTTGGCTTCACTGCCTTCAGCAGGTCGAATATTGTCACAACTCCAGACAGCTTGTTGTTTTTGTCAACGACGGGAAGCCTTGATATGTTCCTCTCCCTCATCAGCAGCCTGGCCTTCCCAATGTCTGCATCCCTGCCTATGGTCTCTGGCACTGACATTATCTGCTCTGCCTTGGTCTGCCTGAACTGCTTTGTCTTTGAGGAGAACTTTATTATGTCATGCATGGAGATTATGCCGACCACCCTGTCCTTTTCAACAACAGGCAGGCCTATCAGCCCGTTCTTTAGGATCAATTCCGCTGCCTCGTTTATGTCCTGGTTGGGGGAGACAGTTGCAGGGTGAGACTTGATGACTTTGGCTATCTTTGTCTTTTGAGGGTTGGTGACGCCCTTTCTTGCTATGTCCTTTGAATAGACAATGCCCCTTAGCTTCTTGTTTTCCACTATTGGGATTTCCCTGATGTGGTTCTTTTCCACTAAGGAGATTAAGTCTGACACAGTGTCATCAGGTGATAAGCAGATTACGTTTTTTGACATTATTTCTTTGACAATCATTGTAAAACCTATGGAGAAATGTAAGTGACGCTGTAGTAGGTGCAGTCTCCCTCATTGTCCACAACAGCCCAGAGCATGTTGGCCCTTATGTTGTGTGCGAGCCTCACTGCCCTTGACAGCTCTTGGAACGAGCAGTCGTAATCCTCGGAGACGCAGAACACAATCCACTTGGTGTGCTCTCTGGCTGACTTGGGACCTTTCTTGATTGGGGAAACGCCCCTTTCATATACTCTGAAGTCGCAGCCGAACTTGAAGCCAGTCCTAACAGGCAGACCCCTCTCCCTAAGATCCTTGTAGACATTGTATTTTATCAGGAACCTCTTGTCCCTTTTCTGAGCTAGCTTGTAGATGCTTTTCAGAGTGACTTTCTTCCTGTCCTTTTTGATCTCAATCTTCTTCCTCTCCAGAAGGAAGGTGGCCTCTATTACGGATAATTCCAGTCTGTCATCAAACATTTCCCCGAACCATCCTCTGTCAAATATTTTTCTGCCATCTCCCCTGTTCCAGATAATTGCTTTATCTTCTTCAAGTTCTGCTTTCGGAGTTTTGTCAGGCATATAATCACTTATTCAGCCAATCTATATAAATAATATTACTTAAGGAAATTCATCCTATGCTTATTCCCTTTGTCATTAGTTTAATCTTGCAGTTCTCGCAAAAATACTTTTGCTTTATGTCGATGTCATTAACTGAGGGAGAGAAGCACATGACGCACCAGGTGTTGTAGCAGTGGCCAAGACCGAGGTGGTGCCCTATCTCGTGCATTACCTCCTTGACAGCCCTTTCCCCCAGAAGATTCATGTTAGCCCTCTCGTCGTAGAACTCCGGTCTCATCCTTGTGATGGAAACAATGGCAGAGCTCTTTGCAGGATACTCCAGGCTGAAAACAAAGTTCAGTCCGCCATAATAGAGGTCAACGTCAGTTATCAATAAAGTGGGGATGTTCTTGTCTATGAACTTCACAGCAGACTTCTCAGAGAGCATGTTGAGTATTGTTTCTGCGTTGTACTGCTTTCTCCACCTGTTAAAAGAGCCCTCAGGTATTTGCAATCTCGGCATTATCCTGCACTTTATGTTCAGGTTGCTCTCCAGGTCGCTTCTGACTTTGTCCAGTATACCCTGAGGTACGTTGCTTACCGGCACTAGGCGAAGAAACATAATAAGAGTTAGGTCTTAAATGTTAAAAAATCTAAGGTTTTGACCACCTCTGGTAATAAAATCATTAAAAATGAGATTTGTATTCAAGGCAAAGGGAGTCTAGATAAATGGATGAGAATTGTAGGTTTTAGCAATATTAAACAGTATAGCAAATATCATGTCTATAAGAAGTTGGGATACCTTCAACCAAGGACAAAACTTAAGCAGAGACTAAATATTTTAAATAAAAAAAAGAAAGTGGGGCAGGCGTGATTTGAATTCGCGAGCTGCCAGAAGGTTCTGACAACTTCACGCGACATCACGGTCTTCAGCCGTGCGCTCTCCCAGTCTGAGCTACTGCCCCTACAAATTGATAAAGGATTGTAATATTTAAACCTTTTAGTGCTCTTTTTAATAACGTTTTAGAATGAGTTTAATAATAAAAAATTAAAGAAAGAAAGTTCAAAAAAATAAAAACGCCATCATCGTCTTCTCAGGCAATTTTTTCCTATCTTCTTCTTTTGGTTTTTCTTTTTGTCTTTCTCTTTGTTGCTTTTTTCTTTGTCGTTTTTTTCTTTGTCTTTCTCTTTCTTGCTGCCATATTTTACACCTCAATTTTTATAAAATAATACGAAATAATTTTTTTATTTCGTAATTAAAATTAATATTTTTTGATATTTATAGTTATGTTTTTTTTACACAAAAATAAAATAAAAATATTTTTGCAGAAATTAGTCAATAAAATCTTTGTTTTTAATTTTTTCTGGGATGTATTTGTCAGAAGTGAAGGTTATTCCCTTGGAGACTAGAGCGTCAAGCTCCACCTTGCCCTTCATGTCCATCATCAACTTGAACTGCCTTTTCCATTCTTTCTTGTTCTTGAACCACTCGTAGTTGGAGATCTGTTTTATTCTCTTAATATCAACGTCCTTGAATTTTATTATGTGCTTCTTCAAGCCGTACTTTATTATGTCGTCTCCCGACAGCCCAAGGAATTTTGCGTCTGGTATTGCCAGCCTTTCCGATATGTGTGCCAGCGATATTGAGCCCGTCTTGAGAAC
>CAYQXC010000006.1:0-19399 GCA_964421545.1 uncultured archaeon
ATTATTATAGGTATTCTGGTTGGCAGCGATTACAACCCCGGAATAAAGGGAATCGGTCCCAAGAGAGCCCTTAGCTTGGTCAAGAAGGAGAAGACTCTGGAAAATGTGCTGAAGAAGATTGAGTGGGATTACAACACTCCTGCCCAGAAGGTTTATGATTTCTATCTTAACCCTCCAGTTGAGGACGTTAATATTGAATCAAGGCAAGCAAATCCTGACAAAATTTTTAAGTTCATGGTAGACGAGCACGACTTCTCACATGACAGGATTGAGAAGGTTGTCAAGAGCCTCACAGAGGACAGGCAGAAGTCGCTTGGAAGCTGGTTGAAATGAAGTTTTCCAAGGCGCAATATCTGGAAAAGCTAGTCACGTTCATACCAAACAAGAGAGAACCCATACACAACTGGTACCTTTTCAAGGAGGGATTCTCAAAACAACTGGTTGACATACTTCTTGACAAATTTGATTTGAATAAAAACTCTTTAGTTCTTGAGCCCTTCTGTGGTACGGGGACTACTCCCTTGGCTTGCAAGCAGAGAGGAATTAGTTCAATTGGGTTTGATGTTTCACCGTTCTTTGTTTTTGTATCCAAGGTGAAGACAAGGGACTATGACTTGAAGGAACTGAAGGAGAATATTTCTATTGCTTCAAAGTGGAAGTTCCAAAAGCCTGAGAATACATTCAAGGAAAAGTTCGTGAGAAGGATGTTTTCAAGATATGTTCTCGAGGACTTTGTTTTCTATCAGAATAAAATCAATGAGATTAAGGACGGGAAAATGCGTGACTTCCTTTTGCTGGCATTGATAGACTGCGTGATGAGCTCAAGCTATGCCTTCAAGGACGGGGCTGTTGTCAAAATCAAGAAAAGAAGTGTTCCTCCCCTGAAGAATTTTTTCAAGTACAAGATCAAAAAAATGTACAAGGACTTGGAAAGAACAAATGTAAATCCAGTGGATACAAGAATCATGGAGGGCGATGCCAGAAACTTGAAGTTAGGAGACGAATCCGTGGACTGCGTCATAACTTCCCCCCCATATCTGAACAAGTCAGAGTACTCAAACATTTTCAAAATCGAGGAAACATTGCTTGGAATTCCAAGAAAAGAAAGATCTTACATAGGTTCTGGTTCTGAGGATTTTGATTTGTATCTAGACTTTCCTTTGACTGCGAAATCCTACTTCAATGACATGGATAAAGTTTTGAAAGAAATTTACAGAGTTTGCAAGGACAATTCAAAGATAGCAATGGTCATTGGCGGTGGATGCTTCCCCGACAAGGTTATAGAATGCGATTTGGTCCTAGCAGAGCTGGCTGAAAATATAGGGTTCAAATTGAAAAAAATTATGGTTGCTAGAAATTTCTGGTGCACAAGGTCTAGAACAATAAAAGTTGGTAGATTAAGGGAAAGTGTAATTTTATTAGACAAGCAATAAAAATATTGTATGTATGAAAGCTGTTAATCTTTCAATAACTGTTTTAGTATTAGTTGTGTTGTTAACCATAACAGCGATTTCTATTATAGGCCCGACTATAGATGTGTTCGGAAAATTGTCGCCAGGAACAACTGCTGATTCTGTGAAGAACTCTGCATGTCTTGTACTACAGTCTACAGGATGTGTGAATCCTAGTTCTGTTAAAGTTGATTTTGATGCTGACATGAACGGCGTTGTTGACAACAATGACGACCTGCAGGACCTGTGCGACAATTATTATAACACTGGCGGAAGTGTGACCGAGTGCAGAAGGCAGTGCAGGTGCATACCAGGCTCTCAAGGAGGTGGAGGCAATGGAAATGGAGGTGAACCTACACAAGAATGTTCAGATGGAACTCTTTATGGCGAGTGTTCCTCTAATAAACCAAAATACTGTGATGATAATGGGAACCTTCTTGATAATTATTGTTACGGTCCTGATTTAATTGTTGGAACAACAGATGATTGCGGCTGTTCTTCAGGCGAGTGCCAAACAGACGGCTCTTGTGAAATAGTAAGTTTTGATAGTTGTGACCAAGCATGCTGGAATAATGAATTTGATTCTGGAGAATGTGTATCAGGAGAAATTCCTTCTGAAGAAGTATTCAATGCTGTCTGGTGTTGGGAAAGTGACATAGATGAATATATGCTTAATGATTTGGTTTCTCATAACATATTCAACGTCTTTGTTCATGTAGGATATCCCAATTGGTATGATGATTCAAGATTGTCTACTATTAACCCGGTAACCGGAATACCAATTGTTCCAGAATACGAAATAGGAATATCAAATTGGGTTACGCTAGAAAATGTAGCTTCTCTAAATCAACTTTTAGCTTCTGTAGATTCCCGTCTAAAATTATGGGCATGGTTTGGTACATGGAGCAATGACCCGAGAACAGATCCTGACAATTATGATCATAGTGGGCATTTCTATGCTAAAGTTGATCTGAGTACTGAAAACTACAGAAGCTGGTTAATAGAGAATATCGTAAGGGTTGCTGATTATGGTTTCTATGGTGTCCAGGATGATACTGAAGACGTATATCAAACCAGTACATTTGCACAGATGATGCAGGACCAAGTTGATTTCTGGAATGAAGAGCAAATAGCTTTGAACGAAATAGGAGTAAAACTCGCAACATTCACTTATGCTGGCCCACCTTCTCTATGGACTTACAATCCGCCTTTTGAGTTCGTGAAACAGCTCAATGTTGACTATATCATAGCATGCCCAGATTACAGCCAAACACAGGAAGTCATAGATTACTATGGACCTATAGAGGAAATCTGGGAAAGCGAAATAACTGCCGCGTTATCAGATGCAAACTCACCAGTAATCATTAATACTCATATGCCATCACATCCCGACTGGTTGTACCCGAAACTTTTAGAGATTGATACTTATTCTTACCCAAATTTCGTTGGACATGCTTCTTACCACTATAGAATAATATCGGATGATGACTGGAATGCTTGGGATAATTATATGGTAAGTTTACCCTCCTCTGTTGATGATGGAACAACTCAAACAACATGCCCACCAGAAAACATTGTTGAAGCTGACTGTCCTTCAGGACAAGTTTGCTGCTGTTCACAAGAATTATAACATTACTTGAACCCATACTAGCCTGTCAAAGGAACAAACATGAAAGAGCCGATTGCCTTCTTCTCAATGCCGCCCTTGGCTTTCTTGACAACGTACATTCTCTGCAGATATAAATTGCCAATAGGTATGACCATTATCCCATTTGGCTTTAGTTGACTTAACAGTGTCTTTGGTATTTCAGGAGAGCCAGCAGTGACAACTATTCTGTCATAAGGCGCATATCTTCTCAAACCCATTGACCCGTCGCCCTTCAATACCTTGATATTTTTTATTTTCAGTTTTTCCATGTTCTCCTTTGCAAAATCAACAAGGTCCTTTATTATTTCAACTGTATAGATCATCCCCTTCTCTCCGACAAGCTCTGCGAGAATGGCAGCCTGCCACCCAGAGCCAGTTCCTATCTCAAGTATTTTCTGCCCCTCCTTGATATCCAGAGCCTCTGTCATCACAACGACCGTTGAGGGCTCGGAAATGGTCTGGTCAGAGCCAATGTATAGGGGAGCATCCCTGTAGGCGAGGTACTTCATGTCATCAGGAACAAAGAACTCCCTTTTGACCTTTCTAAGGGCATCTTCGACTTCCCTTGACTTCAAGCGTCCCAAGCCCTTGATATGCTTGATTAGCCTCTCATTTTCCCCGATTACCATATATTTATTTTATCCTATTGATATAATGAATTTATGCCTGAGAGCCTTGAGAGCCTTGTGAAAAGAATAAAGAGCCTCGAGATACAGGGGGCAAAGGAGATTGCCATTGAGAGCCTGAAGTTCCTTAGAACACTTGCCAAGAAGAAAGGCTTTGGAAGGGAGTTCACTTCTGCCATGAACAGATTGGAAAAGTCAAGGCCGACCGCTGTTGTTCTGCACAATTGTTTAGAAATCATTAGAAAAAACAGAGATGTTAAGACTATAAACAAGCTGCTGAGGCGTCTGAGACAATCGACTAGGGAAATAGCTAATAAGGGAAGCAGGTTGATAAAGAAAAATTCCGTTATAATGACGCACTGCCATTCAGGGGAGGCACTGTCTGTAATAAAGCAGGCGTGGAAAGATGACAAGAAAATAAAAATTTATGCGACAGAAACCGAACCGAAGGAGCAGGGAATAAAAACAGCAAGTGAACTGGCAAAATTGAAAATACCGGTCATATTGATAGTTGATTCCGCGATTGAATTTTTCATCAATGAGGTTGACATGGTAATTGTAGGAACCGATGCAATGAGAAAGGAAGGCTTTGTTAATAAGATAGGAACCTACCCTCTTGCTTTGGTTGCTCGGGAACATAAGAAACCGTTCTATGTTGTTGGCAATACTTTGAAATTAGATAAAAGGAAGAAACTAATAATAGAAGAGAGAGATCCTGACGAGGTATATGTTGAGCATATGAAGACATTGAAGGTCAGGAATCCTGCTTTTGATTTGACTCCTTGGAAATATGTCAGGAGGGTTGTGACAGAGAAGGGCATTATGACGCCTGTAAACATTAAGAAGATGTTAAAATGAGCTACAAAGATTTCATAGATTTGAAATACAAACCGAACAATGATATGGTTTGCGAGTTTAAAGTAGAACCGGCTAGGGGAATTTCAATTAAAAGAGCAGCTGAAATGGTTGCCGGCGAATCCTCTGTTGGAACATGGACAGACCTTACAACAATGAAGCCTAGAATCAGAAAAATAGGAGCAAGGATATTCTCAATAAAGGGAAACCATGTCAAGATTGCCTACCCCTCCATTCTGTTTGAGAAGGGGAACATGCCTCAGATAATGAGCAGCATTGCTGGGAACATTTTCGGGATGAAGGCTGTCAAGAACCTAAGATTGGAAGATGTTGACTGGCCAGATGACATAATGGAATCATTCTCAGGACCCTTGTACGGAATAAAGGGAATTAGAAAATTGTTAAAGGTTCCCAAGAGGCCCTTGGTTGGAACGATTGTCAAGCCCAAGATTGGATTGAACGAGAAGGAGCATGCCAAGGCTGCATATGAGGCCTGGGTCGGGGGCATTGATATTGTAAAGGATGATGAGAACCTTTCAAGCCAGAAGTTCAACAACTTTTCCAAGAGGATTATTGAAACACTAAAGATGAGGGACAAGGCTGAGAAAGAAACAGGGGAGAGAAAGGTCTACATGCCCAATGTCACAGCTGAATCAGACACTATGTTGGAAAGGGCTAACTTTGTCAAGGAGGCAGGGGGAAGATATATGATGGTTGATATTCTTACAGTTGGCTGGTCAGGATTGCAGACTTTGAGAAATGCGAACCAAGACTTGAAGTTGGTCATGCATGCTCACAGGGCTGGTCATGCTGCATTCACAAGAAGCAAGAAGCATGGAATCTCCATGCTCGTCATATCTGACATAGCAAGGCTGATAGGAATTGACCAATTGCATATAGGAACTGTGATAGGCAAGATGGAAGGACCCAAGGAAGAAATAATGAGAATTGATGAAAGCATCGAAAAGAGAATCATCAAAGAGGGTAGCCATACCTTGGCAGAAGACTGGAAAAACATAAAGCCGGTTTTCGCTGTGTGTTCCGGTGGTTTGTACGCTGGCCATGTGCCGAGGCTTATTAAGTTGCTTGGCAACGATATTATAATCCAGGCAGGCGGGGGAGTTCACGGACATAGAAAAGGAACAAGGGCTGGAGCCAAGTCAATGAGGCAGGCTCTCGAGGCTGCCATGAACAATATCCCTTTAAAAAATTACGCCAAGAAGAATAAAGAGTTAAGCATAGCATTAAAGCAATGGTGTTGACATGGAAGAAGAGCATAAGTCTGAGCAAGCAAAGGAAAAACCGAAGAGAAAGTTTTCATTCAATTTTAAAATGAGCAAGTGGGACAAGATTTCGATATTGATTCTTTTGATATTCGTGATTCTAGTAACCCTGCCTCTATTTGTTCCGAAGGGCGAGTGTGAGGTTGCAAGGGCTGGCTACAAGTGTGCTTCCTTGAAGGAAGTCATGATAGAGCACTGCGAGTTTTGGGGGGAGTATGGCTGCGACACACAAGCAGATGTTAGCTTGGAACAAGTTGAATGGTATATTGAGAATCTATGCAACCTTCAGAACAAGGAGCATAACACTGGTTTGGACTGCTCTGACTTGAAATCAGCCTGCAACGAGATATCTGGAAGCACGGTTTGTTCTGTGAGTTTTGGATAGAAATTATTTATTAAGCGGTAATTCTAATTGTAGTGTATGAAGCTGATAGCAAGGCCCATTGACTTGGAAGTAGGCGGGAAGTATGTTGTTATACTAAACAAGGAGGATGCTGACTATCTTGGAATAAGGGCCTTGGACAGGGTGTGTTTAACTCATAATGGAAAGCAGCTGACAGCAATAGTCGACATAACAACCAAGTTCACCATAAAAGGTGAGATTGTAACCAATGACGATGCTAGCAGGTTCTTCAATATAATGGGAGGCGAGCATCTTGAGGTCAGGCCGCAGGAGCAGTTGGAATCAATCCTTTACATCAAGCAGAAGCTTTCAGGGGCAAGGCTTGAATACGACAAGATAAAGAAGATAATCAGGGATGTTGTTGATAAGAAAATATCAAACACAGAGCTGACAGCCTTTGTGACAGCCCTGCATACTCAAGGCATATCAATAGACGAGGCAGCCAACCTGTCAAGGGCCATGGCTGAGACAGGAAAAAGATTAAGGCTTAAACAAAAAATAATCTGCGACAAGCACTCCATAGGAGGCATTCCAGGAGACAAGACTTCCTTGGTTCTTGTTCCGATAGTTGCTGCGGCAGGCCTGACAATTCCAAAAACATCCTCAAAGGCAATAACATCTCCAAGCGGAACAGCCGAGAGAATGGGAACGCTTGCTCCTGTCAATTTGACGCTGGAAGAAATAAAAGATGTTGTTGAAAATACCAATGGATGCCTAGTTTGGGGAGGAGCCTTGGACCTAGCGCCTGCTGACGACATGTTCATCCAAGTGGAATATCCTCTGGGCATAGACCCGATGTTATTACCGTCAATAATGTCCAAGAAAAAGGCAATAGGAGCCAACCATATTGTGATAGACATCCCAACAGGTAGCGAGGCAAAGATTAAGACAACCAACCAAGCGCGTGAATTGGCAGAAGACTTTATGGAATTAGGAAAAAGACTTGGAATTCATGTTGCATGTGGCATAACATTCGGAAGGCAGCCCCTAGGCCATTACATAGGGCCTGCACTGGAGGCAAAGGAGGCGTTGTTGACATTAAGAGGCAGGGGGCCAAAGGATGTGGTAGAGAAAGTAACAACATTGGCAGGCATACTTTTCGAGACAATTGACAGGGGGAACAAGGAAACCGCTCTGCATCTTTTGAAGTCAGGTAAGGCGGAAAAGAAGCTGAGGGAAATCATAGAGGCTCAGGGCGGCAACCCGAAAATACAGCCAGACGACCTGCCAATAGGGGAGAAATATGCAACAGTGAAGTCGGAAAAGGACGGAAAGGTTCTGTGGGTGAAGAACTCGGAGATTGTTATTATTGCAAGAAGGGCTGGTGCGCCTTTGGATGCGGGAGCGGGAATACATCTTAACGTGAAACTGGGGGACAGGGTCAAGAAAGGGGAAACCCTGTTTACGATATTTTCCAATAACTATAACAGGCTGGAGGAGGCCCTGAAACTGGCAGAGGAGCTCAAGCCTCTGGTTGTCGGAAAGCACTATGAGGACAAGATGCTGTTGGGCAAGATGTCTGATGTTCCTAGAAAAAAAATATTCATGCTGGAAAGGTGAGTTCTTGGTTTTCTTGATAATTAATAAAATACATAAATGACCTAGGTATAATATTATTATGCGCAAGAGAATTCTCTTCATAATTCTGGACGGGGCTGCGGATAACATAGAGAAGACACCATATATGCTGGCTTTCAAGCCCAACTTGGACTTGATAACCAAGAACGGCTATGCAGGCTTGATAGAGAACGACGAGGAGCATCCTGATTCTGGCATTGCCAACTTTGTCTTGCTGGGTTATTCAAAGGGCGAATACCCTGGCAGGGGTTATCTGGAAGCTCTGGGAGCTAACCTGAAAATAACTCCTGGCAGCGTTTATGTGAGGGCCAACTTCGCTACTGTCAAGGATTTCATGGAGGACGAGATGAAGACAGGGACATACGAGCCCAAGCTTCATGTCATTGACAGGAGGGCAGGAAGAGACAACTCTGGCTTGAGGGAAATGGCCAAGTCAATCAAGGAATTTTTCTTGGACGGCGTCAGGGTGGACTTCTACAAGTCCTTGGCTCACAGGGGTGTTGTTGCATTGAACAGCATTAGCATCTCTCCAAATGTTAGTGATTCTGACCCCCAGATAGAGGGAAAGCAAGTCAGGAAAGTAATGCCGCTGTCAGGGGACGAGAAAGCTGTCAGGACTGCTACTGCCCTGAACAAGTTTTCAAAGGAGGTTCACAGAATTCTGAAAGACCATCCCTCGAACAAGTACAGGAAGGTTCCTGCGAACTACATCCTGCTGAGAGGCGCGAGCCAATATCAATACATTAAAAGCTTCAAGGACAAGTTCGGCTTGTCTGCGGCCTGCGTGGCCGCATCGCCTGTTATCAAGGGAATCGCGAAGGCAATGGAAATTGAAGTAATTGAGGTCTCAGGTGCAACCGCTGATTTGAAGACTAACCTGAGGGACAAGACCTTGGCAGCTCTTGACGCTTTGAAGAAATATGACTTTGTTATTCTGCACATTCTGGGAACTGACATTGCCGCTCATGACAAGAATGTCAATCAGAAAAGATTCTTTATAGAGAAAATTGACAGGGAAGTCTTCAGGAGGATTCTGGAGTATGCTGACTTCGAGAAGACAATGGCTGTTGTCATGTCCGACCACATAACATCCTGCAAGACAGGATTGCACTGTCCGGGCTTCATACCGTTTGCAATATACACAAAGGGGATTGAGTCAAACAATGTTCAAAAGTTGGATGAGAAAAGCTGCAAGCAGGGTCCTGTGATTAATATTGAGGATTTCATGGAAAAGGTCATTAGCTTCGAAGCTTAAATAAATTTATAATCAAGAAATTAATATGAACGCACCTGAAAGTTCTTGCTATTCAGAAAGTGAAATGCTAAAACACGTTCCTGCTATAAAAGTTGAAAGATGTCCTGTAGCTTCTCTTATCAACATCTACGAGTTGCAGAAAACTGCGCTGCTTAGAAAAGTGAAACCATGTTTCATAAAAACTAGAGGTCCCAAGCTAAGAGAGTTTAATAATAAAATGGAATCTACGTTAGTTGAAAGTGAAAAAGGGGAACCGTGTATGGGAATACTTTGTGATTTTTATGCTGGCAGAGGAGAAAATTTTTTTTGGTGTAAGTATGAAATGTGGAATAGGATGACAGAAGAAGGTAAAAAAAGACTAAAGAAAAAATAATTACCGTTCTGGACATTCTCCGATTTCCCAGTAGTCGACCTCATCAATGCATGCCCCACACATGTTGCCATAAGTCTGCGAGGTTCCATCAGGCTTGAAGCCGCAGACAGGAGCATATACCAAGACGCATACTTCGGCCTGCTTTTCCTCCTGTGTGCATGTGTGCCTCTTCAGCATCTTCTCTGTTGCATTCCAGCTGTCTATGACCACTGTCAATAGATCCCTGTTCTCACCCTGCTCTAATATCACTTCAAAACATCCCTCAAAACCTGTTATTGGGACAACCTTTATTATTGTGGTTGCATACTCATAGCCGACAAACTCAACTGCTGTTCCCGCTGCTCTTTTCTGCTCCTCGCCAAGCTCCCATTCCCTTACACATGCATTGACGCTTTGGTTCCAGGTGTAGCCTGCTGGTCCTAGGCAGCCGTGCTCGTCCCTTCCCCCGCCTACTTGTTGGTTCACGCATCCTGATATCACCACTATTATTGACAGGGCCAAGCTGGCTATAACAATCATTTCTTTGCTCATAATAAAGAATTCACTTAACCGTAATTTAAAATAAGTCTTTTTGTTAGGCCCAAACCGAGAAAACTTAAATATATTCCTTTGAAGTATAATCTTATGAAGAAGAGGGACTTGGGCTGGTTTTTGATTGGCTTTGGGGCAGCCTTTATACTGCTCAATATTCTTGTTAGCATCTACACTCTGAAAGTAATTGTACCAAGCCAGATAAGCGCTGCGGCTGGCTGTGCTGAGACAGCATGCTATTCAGCTTCCTGCTATGAAAGGTTGAACATCACAACATCTGAATACTTGGAGATTCAGAACTCCTGCAGGGACAAGACACAAGAAGCTTTAGTTATGGCAGTCAAGTCAGAAGGAGAGATGTTCCTAACCCTTATTTTCCAGAACTACAACTGGATACTTCTGTTGGGGATAGCTTTCCTGATAGCCGGCTTTGTTGTTTTCAGAAGAAAGAAACCTGCCAGAAGCGTTTACATATGAGTTTCATGCCAACAATAAACTTTAAATACTTTTTAAAAATAATAACTTCTTACGTGATAACATGTTAACCTCAAATTAACATTGGAAAACTTGCTGATTAGGCGACTAGATGATGCTCCTTCTGACAACACTATAGTTGTCATCCAATTCACACTATCAAGTGTGGATGCCATGTGATTTAAGGAAACTAAATTTGAGCCCGCAAGGCTATGAGAAACCCAGGGGTAAATGATGGCGCGCTGTAATTAAATTGACAGCGTTTTAATAGTGAGATAAGATGCTCATCGCAGAGTCATTTTTGCGGTGTAAGGGTAAAAAAGAGACGATGAATGTTTTGAACACCTATTGATGCGCAAGCAGATGAGAAACATTTCGAACGAGTCTTTAGATCTTTATGATCAATGATACCAGCAGAGGCAGAAGGTAGGGTCTGAGCAGTAAAGCCACCAGGTGGATAGCTCAGCTCTCGAGATTGATGAAGATCCTAGCAAGCTGGGATAAGCCCGGGCTAGGCGCAAGCAGCCTTTGAACCCGGGATCGTTGAATGCGACATCGCGCTAGTTTCGGCTAGCGATTCGAAAGAATCAAGAACCCGCTGAACTGAAGCATCTTAGTAAGCGGAGGAGGAGAAAGCAAATGCGATTCCGTTATTAACGGCGAGTGAAAACGGAACAGAGCAAACCGAATTGCTGCAGAAATGCAGTTTAGATGTGGTGCCTGGCACAGCTTAGCTGGTTGACTTGAAGTCGTCTGGAATGGCGCACTATAAACTGTGATAGTCAGGTAGAGGAAGACCGGAAAGCTGATTCAGGAAAAGACTACCATTCCTTGGATATGGAGTGGGAATACGGCTGGCATCAACAGCCAACTCTAAATATCTCGAGAGTCTGATAGCGGATAAGTAAGGTAACTGAAAGCTGAAAAGTATTCTTAACAGAAGATGAAAAGATCTTGAAACCTGTTGGTTATAGTCATCCATGGTCTGAAAGGTGCTCCTGCGAAGGAAAGCTGAGTGATCAGCACATACGGGCAGGAGCTTACAGGATTATGGAATCCGTTTCGAAACACGGAGCAGGGAGTTTGTCTTTGTGGCGAGCATAATTGCTTCAAGCAAGCATGCACAGCGAAAGCGAAAAGTGCGTAGCGCAAGCATGGCACTAGGTCTGAAAGGGCCTGCAGTCACAGGGGCAAGACCAGAAAGCACTTGATCTAACCCTTGTCAGGATGAAGCGTGACGAAAGTTGCGTGGAGGTCCGAACCATTGTTGAGCTGCAAATCACTAGGATGAGCAGGGGTTAGGGGTGAAAAGCCAAACGAACGTGCTGATAGCTGGTTCCTTCCGAAATATGTCTTAGCATAGCCTTGTCCGAGATAGCTAGTGGGGTAAAGCACTGATTGGGGAGTCAAGGGAAGAAATTCCCAGCTTCCCTGTCAAACTAATAATCCATTAGCGTCGTAGAAGACAGGAGTGCGGGTGCTGGGGTAAGCCCGGTATCCGAAAAGGGAACAACCTAGACTAAGGTTAAGGTCCCTAATTCTTAGCTAATTCACAAAGTTTGTCCCAACCCGAAAACAGGAGGGGCGTAGGCTTAGAAGTTGCCATCGCATAATCAACGTGTAATAACGGACCTCTCTAGGTCTGGGGCGGCGAAAATGGATGGGAGTAAGTTAAGAACCGATACCTTAGATTGCGCAAGCAATAGTATAGGAAGGCGTTCTGTATGGGCAGAAGCATCTGCGTGAGCAGGTGTGGACCGTTCAGAATTGAAAATCCTGCTGGGAGTAGCAGCAAAGAAAGGTTAGAATCCTTTCCACCTGAAGGATCAGGTTTTCACGACAACATTCATTGGTCGTGAGTTAGTCAGTCCTAACCCCACCCTTAACTGACGTGGGGGAAGGAAAACATGTTAATATTCATGTACCACGGGCATACGTGCGGCAACGCTAGCCCGGCTGTAGACGCTTTAGGATATGCTGACGTAAGTTAAGCAGTTAAAACCAGGAAGTTCCGTCAAGGAGAGAACTGGTCGAATCTGTTAACAGCTCTGCTGTATAGCGGAGTTCGGCAAATTCCAAGAGCCCATGAAAATATAGCCGGGAAGGATTGTCCGTGACTGTACTGAGAACCGATACAGGTATCCTTGCTGAGAAGGTAATGGTGTGTCGAGTGATCCCAATCTAGGGAATTAGGCAAATTAGAGTCGTATGTTTGCTAGAAGACTTGCCTATGCAGAGGTGCATAGGTTTCAATAACAAGGAGGAGGCGACTGTTTAACAAAAACATAGCTGACTGCTAAGGAGAAATCCTTTGTATAGTCAGTGAGGCCTGCCCAGTGCGAGTGTGTCAAAGCTGGTTTCAACCGGCCTAAGCCCTCGTTAACGGCGGCGGTAACTCTGACCGTTGAGCAGTAAAAATAAAGGCGGTCAATAAATCTGACTGTATGCTGGAACCCCCGAAAGATCTCCAGGTACTTAGTAAGTAAAAATCTTGGAGAAGTGTGTGGGGCAATCAGCAGGAAACCACTCAATTAAGAGGTGATGAAAAATGAAAAAGACTCTTAGTAAGAAGTCTTATTTAGTAGGAATTGCAGATTCAGAAGGATGTTTCAGTATATCTACGAAAAAGCAAAAAGACACAAGGTTTGGATGGGTTTTGGATCCGTTGTTTCAAGTCACACAGCATGAGAACAACAGGATAATATTGGAAATGTTTAGGGATGAGTTGAAATGCGGAAGAATAATACAGAAGCCCGGACAAGAAAACATCTTGGTTTACATTGTAGATAACAGGAGACAGCTGAAAGAAAAAGTAATTCCATTTTTCGGGAAAAACAGACTTATTGCAAAGAAAAAGGACTTTGAGATATTCAAGGATGTTGTGGAAGCTTTGGAAAGAAAGGAACATCAAGACAAAGAGAAGTTCAAGAGACTTGTAAGGAAGGTTTTTAAAATGAATTTTGAAGGAAAACAGAGACGTTACGAGCTTTCTGAAATTTTAGAGCAAATAAGTTAAGTGGGATCCCCAGAGACTATACGTCAGACACCATGAAGAATGGTGAAGATATAGTCCGACTCTTACAGTAATGTAAGCAAAGTTGCTTAAGGTAGCGTAGTCCCTTGTCGATTAATTGTCGACCTGCATGAAGGGCTTAACGACTTCCTCACTGTCCCAGGTAGGGGCTCGGCGAAACTGCTATTGTGGTGAATAGGCCACAGACCCTCAGGGGGAAGAGAAGACCCCGTGGATCTTTGCGGTAGCCTGTCGTTGTTGTATGGCTGCGATTGCATAGAGTAGGTAGTAGTTGTTATGTCAGGGCTTTCGGGCCTTGAATAGACGACAATGTAACACTGCCCTTTTGCAAACATACGACTAACCCCATTTTGGGGAACACCGATTGGTAGACCGCTTGGCTGGGGCGGTACACTCTTGACAGAATATCAAGAGTGCCCAAAGTGATCCTCATCTCCGTCAGAAATGGAGAGTAGAGTGTAAGCGTAAAAGGATCATTTATTGGATTCAACAAAGCAATGAATCCAATTGTGAAAGCATGGGCTAACGAGATGCCGAGCGTTCTTGATGGATATCGGTAGTTTCAGAAAAGTTACCCCGGGGATAATGGAGTCGTGGCGGGTGAGAGCTCACATCGACCCCGCGCGTTGCTTCATCGCTGTCGGCTTCCCCTCTCCTGGCCGTGCAGTAGCGGCCAAGGGTACAGGTGTTCACTGGTTAAAAGGGGACATTAGCTGGGTTCAGTACGTCGTGATCTGATATGGGTTTATCTCTTCTCTTTGTATAGCATGATTAGCTTTAGCAATAGCTAGCGATGAAATCATGTGATCGAGTATGGATTAGGGCGATGACTGCACCGCCCCCTTTAGAATGTCTATATATGATAGATAATTCGGGTGTAACTTATGAGCCAATTTTCAATCGATGCTGTGATGAATTGACATTAACTGTCTTGATGAACAGCAAAGATTTTCCATATCAGACGACAAAGACAGTACGGTCTCTAACTACTGAGGGTGTTGTTACCTGACTCTAAGGAAGAATGAGTACGAAAGGAACGTTCTTTCGTGGCCTCTGGTTAACCGGTTATCATTTGGTAACGCCGGGTAGCTACGCCATAACAGTTAACAGCTGAAAGCATCTAAGCTGGAAACTGCGGGGAAAAATAGGTAACTGGCACAGATAGACTATCTGTTTAATGGGGCAGGGATGTAAGCACGAAGCTTCGGCGACGTGTTCAGTTCACTGCTTCCAAGCCTTTTAGCTCAGACCCCTTTAAATGCCTCTGCTGGTAATTCTCATTGTTTTACCAACTAGCGTTAGCTATATAAAGTTTTAGTTTTAACTATCTTTAAGTGATAAAATGAGTGAAGCATTTAAAAAAGCACAAGAATATGTTAAAAAAAATCCGGATACTCCTTCGCTGCCTTTTAAGGCTGATTTTTTAGGAAAATTTAAACAAGGAGAGTTTGTAATTGATATATACTCTTCTATAAAAGATTCCGTAAGTATAGAAGAACCAGCAGAAGAATATGTTGAAATGAATCTAATAATCAAACAAGAAGATATGCTTAACTATCAAGACAGAAAAGATACGTTCAAGCATCCAGACAGATTTGGTATGAACAAGAAGACTGAAATTAATGAGGAGTTATATGAACAAGTCAAAGCTTTTGCTAAAGCAAGGAAATTAAATGTAGAATGTATTATGGGAGCAGCAATACCACTTTCAGACGAATCAAAAAATGTTGTAGGGGTTATTCATTTGGATGGGTTTGAAGCTACAACACCAGAATTGTTCGAGGCTATTGGAAAGGAAATTTACGGATTAAGAAAGTAAATATGGTGGTTATGTGGGAACAAAAACAATATTGGTCAGTGAGGAAGGTCTAGGAATTTCAGAAAGAGCACTTGATAATTGTAATGCATTATATCAAACTGAATTGAGTAATGCTGGTTATTTTGCTGAGATAGGTAACGTATCAGGAGCCTTGCGTCATTTGTATAAAGCACAGGATCTTGCCCAAAGAATGCTTTTGGGTGTTCCTGAAGAGACAGGCAAAAAAACCATAATAAGTGCTTATGAGAATGCCTTTAACAAGACCTTGGAAGGAGCAACCAAACTTAGGGAAAGTGGCGAAATTGAGGTATCAAAGCAGTTGTTAGGTGAACTAGATTATTTGGCCAAGAATTTTCCCGGAAACAAATTAAGAAGGGGTGCCTTGATTAAGAAAGTCGAGAACGCTAATAAAGAATTAAGCACACCCTTTGAGAAATATGCTTCAGAAGCCCAAGCTGTTAAAGAGTCTAAGTAGAAGAAATAGTTTCTAAAACAATCAACCTTTTATCTTTTTGTTATTATTCTGTTGATTATGAAACCAAAAAGCAGAATGAAATTAATAACAGTCCATATGCCCGTGCCTTATCTTGAAAAAATAGAAGAGCTTAAAGCAAAGGGGTTTTTTCCAAGTACAGCAGAATGTTTAAGGACAGGCACAAGGACAATTTTGTATGAACATATAGAAGCTGGTCATATTGAAAGTCCTATGCATAAAAAAACTCCTGCAGAGACTAATCAATACAATGTAAGTATAGGAAGCCTTTTTAAGTGATTGTATTTAATTCTTTAAAGTGGGCTGGGTAGACAGCTGCCCCCGTCAGGGGAGGAAATTCCATCCACCATTAGCCTCAAAGGCTTGCCGTCCTCCGGGATTAGGCTGAAAAGCTTAGGTGTCCAATAGGGCTTCATGTTCGACTTGGACGATGCCGGCAAGGTGCAAGACCAAACAGCTCTGATGACGAAGGAGGAGCGGGTAGGTTGCATCAGACGAATGCTGTCAGGCAGGAGTGATTGTTTTTACAGGATCTGCCCACAGAAGATGGATTATGCCCAGGCCACGACTCTTTTTAAGCTTAAATTGTTTTCTATCCAATTAATTTCTAGTGTTGAAATGGCTATTATTACTCATTACAAAACGCAGGAAAAACATAGACAAGTAGAAGAACAATTTGGTGTGAGTCTGAATATATTGGCAGATGATTATACAAAGAAACTTGGAGCGTTTCAAGAAAATCTAAAACTGATAGATTCTCGTGAAGATGCAATGTTCAAGACCAACCGTCCAAATTTGTATATTGTGGAAAATATGCATTCTACCATGCCTTATAAATTCTTAATAGGAAAAAAGGATAAAACAGGTGCATGTAATTTAGCGTTGCCTGATATCAACCTGTTCCCCGGGAAAAAACAAGTGTCTTTGAAGGCGACACTTGAGAAAGAGGGACACGTTATTGTCTACTCTCGTCAGAAACATCCTGAAGCTCAAACAGAAGCAAATCTTTTTGGTGATGTTACACAAGTTCATGAAAGGTTTGACGTGTTTGTGAACGGTGACAGAGAACACACGATAAGAATATTCGGTGAAAACGGTCTGATGGAAGAAAGGATAATAGAAGAGAGCAAGGCGACACCGCCAGAAGGAAGAGAACTTGATTTTGTAATCAAAGGAACGGATGGCGGCACTGAGGTTTCTGTCAAATACGTGTTATAAAAATAATCAAGACGACTTCTGTTATTATATAGTTTTGAACATAGCTATTAGAACTTGAAACTACACATATCAAGACATCCAACGTACGTTATATGACCCGCTTAATCAAATAAAAAATATTCAGGTGATACAGAATGGCTTTTAAAATAAAAATACAGAACATTGTTGCATGCGCTTCTTTGGGCATCAGGATAAATCTTGACAAGGTTACGTCTCACATTGACAACACTGAGTACGAGCCGAATCAGTTCCCTGGTCTGGTGTTGAGACTGAAAGTTCCGAAGGCAGCTGCTTTGATTTTTTCTTCTGGAAAGATTGTTTGCACGGGCGCCAAGTCTCCCAAAGAGGCAAAAACAGCTATAGCAAAGGTTGTTAAAAAGCTTAGGGGAATAGGATTCAAATCCCCTGAAAAATATAAGGTCAACTTAGTAAACATTGTTGCTTCAACGAAGCTTGGTTTGAAGATAAATTTGAATAATATAGCATTTAATCTGGAGAATACGGAGTACGAGCCCAACCAGTTCCCAGGCTTGGTTTACAGGATGAGCAATCCCAAGGTTACATTCCTGCTGTTCGGCGGCGGCAGTATTATCTGTACAGGAGCCAAGAATGTTGCGGATGTAAGAAGGAGCATAGAAAAACTCTATAATGTTTTAAAGGAATTGAAGTGATTAAGTCTCTTGTTTTATCACTACCTTTAAGTTATAAACAATTAGCTTTAAATACTCCCAGAACATACATATCTAAAGTAAAGTGCAAAGTTAATTAAAAAATAGCGTTAGTTATTACATACTAATTCTATGGCTTTTGTGACTTTATTAAAAACATTAAGGAATGATGGAAATGAAATTTGAAAATATGAATATTGAGCAGTCTATAAAGGACTCTCTAAACAACCTGGGTTTTGAGAACCCGACCGACATACAGGTTGAGGCAATACCCATGATAAAGAAAGGTCATGATGTTATTGGCCAGTCAGAGACAGGGTCTGGAAAGACCGCTGCCTTCGGCATACCCATTGTGGACAAAGTGGAAAAAGGAAAAGGTATACAAGCAATAATCCTTGCCCCCACAAGGGAATTGGCCAAGCAGATATCCAAGGACTTGGAAAGCTATTCGCGTCTAAAACAATTGTACGTGCAGACAGTCTACGGAGGCGTTGCAATAATGCCCCAGGTATCTGGTTTGAGAAAGGCTGACATTGTTGTCGGCACTCCAGGAAGGATGATGGACCACATGAGAAGGGGGACAATTGACACTAGGAATTTGAAATTCTTTGTATTAGATGAGGCAGACAAGATGATTGACATGGGCTTCATAGAGGACATAGAAGAAATAGAAAGACAAGTTCCAAAAGAAAGACAGACATTGCTTTTCAGCGCTACAATGTCCTCAAGACTGGAAGACATCAGGAACAGGTTCACTAACTCCCCGAAGAAAATCAAGACCAAGAACAAGGTGAGCGACGAGGTCCTGAAGCAGTTTTACTGCGACACAAACCCGAGAAGCAAGTTCTCCCTATTGGTTCACTTGATCAACGATGAGAATCCAAGTCTGTCAATAGTCTTCTGTAACACTAGAAGGACAGCCGACGAGATATGCATGAACCTTAATTTGAACAAGGTCGATGCTATGGTCCTGCACGGCGGATTAACGCAGGACAAGAGAGAGAGGACACTTGAGGCGTTCCACAAAGGAAAAATGAGGATTTTGGTTGCAACAAACGTTGCTGCTAGAGGACTTGACATAAAGAACGTTTCCCACGTGTTCAACTACAACATACCTCAGGACAAAGAGGACTATGCGAACAGGATAGGCAGGACAGCTAGAGCAGGAAAAAGCGGCAAGGCAATATCGCTCCTGAGCAGGGAAGATCACGAGCCCTTCAGGAGGATAAACAGGGCATTCTCCTACGATGTCGAGAAACTTGTTATCAAGGACTTCAAGAACCTGCCTTTCAAGAGAAGCGGACCTTCAAGGGAAGGCTTCAGGAGAGGCGGCTTTGGCAGAGGTGGTGGAAGCAGGTTCGGCAACAGCAGGTTCGGAAACAGGAGAACTGGTGGTAGAAGGTTCGGAAGCAGAAGGTTTTAAAAACATTAATTGGCAATGATAAGTATGGCTGAAAAGAGGCAGATGAGAGCGCCCTCGGGCATGGCAGGCTTGGTGAAGTACGAGGACGAGGGAGAGAGCCTAATAAAAATGAAGCCCATCCACGTTGTGGGCATAGCTGTCGGCCTGTTAATCTTTGAAATGATTTTGTTCTTGGCATTTCCCTTGTAGAAATCAAAACATCTTTATAAGCTAAAAGCAAATATTCTATATATGTGCCTTGAAAAGATGCTTGAGACTTTTAAGAAC
>CAYQXC010000007.1:0-19089 GCA_964421545.1 uncultured archaeon
GGAGCTCCACTTGGAGGGGTCGGGGCATTTGACTTTGAGAACGGAATCATCTCCCCTGGGTTCTGCGGCTATGATATTTCTTGCGGAGTGAGAATGATAAGGACCAACCTTACTGAGAATGATATGAAGCCGAAAGTAAAAAGCTTGGTGGAGACATTTTTCAGGAATGTGCCGAGTGGTCTGGGTTCCAAGGGAAGAATAAGACTAAATATGAATCAGTTAAACGAGGTCTTGGAAACAGGAGCCGAGTGGGCTGTCAAGAACGGCTATGGCTGGGAAAAGGACATTGAAAGGATTGAGGACAGGGGAAGAATGAAGCAGGCTGATACTTCAAAGGTTTCTGACAAGGCCAAGCAAAGGGGCATTCCTCAATTGGGAAGCCTTGGTTCTGGCAATCATTATTTGGAAGTGCAAAGGGTTGACAAGATATTCCTGCCTGAAGTGGCAAAGACAATGGGAATAGAAAAAGAGGGCCAGATAACAGCCATGGTGCACTGCGGCTCAAGGGGCCTTGGTCATCAAGTTGCAACAGATTACATAAGGGTCATGGAGGGAGCAATGAGAAAATACGGTATAAATATTCCTGACAGGGAGCTTGCATGCGCTCCTGCACAAAGCAGGGAAGGCCAGGATTACTTCAAGGCTGCCTGCTCTGCTGTCAACTATGCTTTGGCCAACAGACAGATGATACTCCACTGGGTCAGACAGAGCTTTGAAAATATCTTTGGAAAAAGCGCGGAAGAGTTGGGACTAGAGCTTATCTATGATGTCAGTCACAACACAATCAAGCTAGAGGAGCATGAGATTGATGGCAACAAGAAAAAGGTCTGGATTCACAGGAAGGGATCAACAAGAGGATTCCCACCTCTTCATCCTGCTCTGCCTAATATATACAAGAAAATCGGACAGCCAGTCATAATAGGAGGCTCAATGGGAACCTTTTCTTATCTGCTTGTCGGAGCAGAGACAGGTAAGAATACTTTTTTCAGCACTGCCCACGGGGCTGGCAGGGTCATGTCAAGGCATGCAGCACGCAGACGGAAAAGTGGAGAGGAAGTCAAGAGAGACTTGGAGAAAAGAGGGATATCTGTTAGGAGCGCTGGCTGGAAGACCTTGGCTGAGGAAGCAGATTTTGCTTACAAGGATGTCACAGAGGTTGTTGAGACTTGTGAGAAGGCTGGCATAAGCAGAATTGTTTGCAGGCTGAAGCCTTTGGGTGTTGTTAAAGGATAGTTCAAATTTTGGCCTTCACAATCTACTAACACTCCAAAAAATATCACATTTAAATCTTTTTCTATACAAAACTTAATTATGTCAGCAATAATGGAATATGTTGGGAGTGCAAAAGACGTTAAAATGGCAGAGATTTCATCTGGATTGGATAAAGCCGGCTATGAAATAACTGTTGCTGGAAAGCCCGATATGGAAAATCAAGAAAGGAAGCTTTTCTCGGTCAGAAACACTGAAGCAGTCAAAAATATGACAACTAAGAGTGAAGAAGAAGTGAGGAGTGATTTGGAGAATATTCCAATCGCAACAGTTAAAAACGCTTATAGTGATCCTCTTAAGGCTGAAGAAAAATTGAAAAAAATATTGGAAATATAAAATTCAGACATCCAAAATAACTCTAACCTTGACTTCTTCCTTTTCTTCTATTTCCATTAATTGATAGGAGACTCCCTTTACCTCGGTCCTCAACTCATGTCCCTCTATCTTCTCTCCATAAATCTTGCCGGTCAGCTTGAACTTCTTATTCTTCTCGATTTTAATTTCAAACTTGCTGAAGAACATGTTCTCTATGTCCCTCAAATAGAGCAGTTCGGAGAGCCAGTCGAACAACAAAGATTCCTTGTTCTCAGAGACAATCTCAACATCCTTGGAAATGTTCGGTTTAACTTTCCCAACATCAGTCTGGACCTCGAACATTGCAAGAGCTGAATTAGCAAAGGCCTCTTCCAAGGTCTTGCCGTAAGCCTCGAACGCAACGTCTGCTGTTGCAATGTCCTCCAAAAATTTGAATCTCATAATAAGAAATCAACTTCACTTTTTAAATTTCTTTAAAAACTTGTCAGCAGGCGTGGAGCTTTCCCAGAGAAGATAAAAGTAGTCCCTGAAGACCTTGGTCACCATCTCGCTTATTATCAAAACTCCGCTGTAATCAGCAATGTCCTCTGACCAGAACGGGGGCTCTCTCATGTCTCCAGCATCAACCCCAGGCTTCAAGGTCTTCCTTATGAGGGATATTTTTTTGCCGTCCGATATTATGGCCCTGAGCTTGCTGGAAGCGTCATTGTAGCAGCGCAATTTAATTCCGAGCTTAAGGGCTTTCCTGACATTGGGCATAATTTCCTTCAATGGTTTTGACCACAGAACCCTATAATCAACTCCTTTCTTAATGAGCTTCTTGATATCCTTGGATCTAGAGCTGATCCAAGAAAGGTCACCGCCAAAAACAAGGAACTCTTTCTTTGTCTGGTTCTGAACCTCCTCCCAGACCTCGTTGATGTTCATCTCCCTGGAATAGGAAAGGATGTCCTCCTTCTCCTCCTTGGGCTCTGCTATCTTCAAAGAATTGGAAAGCTTCATGAAGCTAGAGGAAATCTTGTCTATATTCCTTATCTTCTTCTCTGTCTTCCTCTTCTCATCGTTCTTCAGTATGTTGAAAAACCTCTTGAAGTCAGTTATCATGAATGTCTGGGGCCTTGTCCTTGAGACTGCCACCAGACCTCTCTTTACCAGGCTGCTCATAGTGTCATAGACTCTGGGAAGGGGTATGTCCTCTGCAGAGGATATCTTGTCTGCCCTGCTCTTCCCGAATCTGACCAAGGCTAGGCAGGCCCTTGCCTCGTACTCAGTCAGGCCTGCTTGCTTTAACAACGATTTGATTTCTTCTGCTGACATAACTCAACCACCTATCTTTGAAAAGCCAATCTTAGAGGCCTAAAAATTATAAAACACATTCAGGAGCGACAAACAAAGCAATTGCTTGCTTTAATTTTAAATGGATTATAAAAATGACATTATTTAAACATTATACCATAAATCGTTGAATGACGTAATTCCCTTTACATTTACTACTTGTTACGAGTAAGTATATAAGATATGAGATACAAATATGTTAATACATGAAAAGGAACAAAAAGGTGCTGTTCGTATCACACTGTCTTCTGAACCAGAATGCGATGGCAGTCGGAAAGGAGAAGTACACGGGTTCTGTCAAAGACTTGTTAGAGGTCTTTGCAGAAGCTGGCGTAGGCATTGTTCAATTGGATTGTCCGCAGCTTGAGTTCAACAATGGCCTGAACAGGAGGCCTTCAACGAAAAACTCCACTAACGGCTACAGGAATGACTGCAAGAAACTGTCCTCTAAAGTGATGAAAAAAATAGAGCTGTACCTTAGGAACGATTACAAGGTTCTCGGCATATTGGGTGTCGAGTTCTCGCAGACATGCGGCGTTCACAGGATACAGAACGGGAAGAGGAATGTTCCTGGCAAGGGCATCTTCATGGAGGAGCTGGAGACTGAGATGCAGAAAAAGAACTTCCAGGTCCCAGTAGTGGGCGTGAACATGAACAACATTTTCAGCTCAATAGAAAAAATACAGTCGCTTCTTAGTTTTTCCTGATCACATCTTCTCTAAGAAAGGAATATTGAGAAGGTAAATACCAGACTTCAAGACTATCCTAACAGAATCAACAAGCTTCAGCCTAGCATTCTTCAAAGATTCTTCTGCTTTAAGGACTCGTACTGAGTGGTAGAAAGAATTAAAAATTTGAGACAACTCGAAAAGATAATTGGCTATAATGCTTGGGGAGTAGTTTTCAGTGGCATTCTTCAGAACATCGGGGAACTTTGCTATCTTCTTCATTAACTTCAGTTCAATATCCTCTTTCAGCAATGAAGCATCAAAGCTACTGACCTTGTCTTTATTTATTATGTTAAGGGCTCTGACAAGCGAATATTGCAGATATGGTCCTGATCTCCCCTGAATGTCAAGCGCCTGCTCCCAGTCGAATTTTATTGATTTGTTGTTTTCCATGTCAAGCATTTGGAACATCATGGCGCCCAGTGCTATTTTCTTTGCAGTATCCTCCTTGTTTTCCATGTCAGGGTTCTTGGCTTCTATTTCCTCTAGGGTCTTCTTTGTCATTATATCTCTGAGCTCCTCATAAGTTATCACGTTACCAAGTCGCGAAGCCATCTTTGTGTCCTTTAGTGTGACCATACCATGAGACACGTGCCTGCTCTTCTCAATAGGATAAAGACCGAGCAGATCAAAAGCTTTGAAGAGTTGCTTGAGATAAAAGTTCTGCTCTGACCCGACAACATAAATCATGCGATCAAAATCAAATCTTTCATGCTTCAGATGAAACAGTCCAAAGTCTTTTGTAGCGTATATCGCAGTCCCATCAGACTTTAATAATATGAAGAACCCTAGACCATGTTTTTCCATGTCTATCCCGATTGCTCCTTCACTCTTGACAAGCTTTCCTTTCTCAAAGAGTTCCATAACAATCTTCTTGCCAGGCTCCTCACATTCACTTTCAGGTATCATCGCATCTACTTTTACATTGATATCCTTGCGTATTCTTTCAATGTCCTTGTAGCAGAGGTCCCTGAATTTCTTCCACTGCTTGATTATTGATGGGTCCCGCTGGTCTAGCTTCCTATTAAGCTCCTGCGCGTCTTCCTCAAACTTGGGGTCCTCCTTGGACAATTTAGAAGACTTTGCGTATATGTCGCCAGAGAACCTTGTAAAGTCCCCTGGAACTTTCCCGTTACAGAACTTATTATAATAAAGCAACCATCTGGCCACATGTATGCCCACGTCACCATTATAGTTAACAGTAACTGTCTTCATGCCGGTTTTTTCCAGCATTCTCCTTATTGCTTCTCCTGTAGCAGCGTTCTTCACATGACCTATGTGAAAGGTCTTGAAGGGATTTGCCTGGAAAACGTCCATCATGACAGTACCTTTCTCTTCAGATGAGCCGTATCCATCATCAATACTTTCCAGAAGCTTGTTCCCAAATTTCGACCAGTCAACATAGAAATTAACATAAGGCCCTGTTGCCTCAACCTTTTCTATAAATTTTACCTTTGTCTTTTTTGCCAGTTCCTTGGCTATATCATTAGGATTTTTCTTCATCTTATTTGAGAGGCTAAAGCACGGATATGCAAAGTTGCCATACTTCTCAGGCTCCTCTATATCATCAACACTAGCTTCCAAGCTCTTGGCTATGTCTTCCTTCAGAGAATTCCAAAAATTCTTAGGCATAATAACAGATTTGTTTGACAAGATTTAAAGTTTTTTGATTAGCTGTACTGGCGAAGTGTGGCATTGTGGGATCCGTCCATATATACCCCACACCCCCATTCATAACCGCCGCAGTCAACAAAATCACAACCTACTTCATCTAACAGCCAGAAAATACCTTCATATCCTGTGACCTCCACCACACAAACTGTTGTGCCTTCCTCTGCCCCAAGAGAAAGGGGGGTTGTTTGTGTTGTATTGAAGATTGTATTGTTAATCGAATACTCCACATAAATAGTCAAGTTAGAAGGTATGGAATCCACATTCAAAGCATAATTAACCTTTGGCTGCTCAATGACTTCCTCCCCTACACCACCTCCGACCTCTTCACCTCTAGCACCCAAACCACCACCTCCAGTCCCTTCAGGACTGGATGTTACCTCTTCACTATCCGAAGAAATGAAAGGTATTACAAAGGGCATTTCAAATGACCCCTCCTCTCCTACCCTAATTACTGTGACTCCTGGAAAGAGAAAACCGTATAGCACAACAGTTATCAGAATAAATGCAATTACTATCAGCAGTAAAAACAGTTTTCTCATACAATCAATAATTTTATTTTCCCTAAATATATAAGCCATGACCACTAGTATAAATTTTTCTTATATAAAAGGAAAATATATTATATTTATGCACGGTCAAGCAGCTTTCGAATACCTGATGTTATTTGCAATAACTCTCTCATTACTCAGCGTGCTAGTTCTCTATTCTCAGCAGATGACCGCGAGAAACAGGGAAGATATAACAGTGGCAAACGCCATAACAGCTGTCAACAAGATAGTTGAGGCTGCCGACATAGTATACACACAGGGGAAACCTTCACAAATCACGCTTTCAGTCTACATCCCGGAAAGGGTGAGCTCAATCGAGTTCAACAACAGCGTCATAATAATGACTGTCAACATCGGCTCTACGCCTAATGACATTTTTGCAACATCGAAGGCCCCTTTGCAGGGCAACATCTCAACCACTTCTGGAATGAAAAAAATAAAGATTATAGCAGAGGATAGTTATGTTAACATCACGGAAGGCTGAAATTTCCATGGAGTTTGTCATCTTCATCGGAATTCTCCTCGGTTTTTTTGTTTTTTATTTCGGGATAATTGGAGTGAAGACGAGGGACATAAACGAGGCGACTGTCTTTACAGATGCAAAAAACATAGTAGACCAGATAGCATACGAGATCAACACTGCAACAAAGATGAATGGGTATTACAGGGAATTTGTCATTCCTGAAAAGCTTGTGGACAGAAACGGCTACACTGTCGTGATTGACACGAGCGTCAGGCTCGTGGCTTTGAGATGGAACGGGAACGGTGTAATGTCCAACCTGATAACAGACCAGATTTCAGGAAATGTAACTCCTGGAACAAACAGAATCAGAAACCAAGAGGGGCTGATAATAATTGAAAGCTGAACTTTTCTCAACTGACTTCATCATAAGCATTATGATATTCCTATCCATACTGATAATCGTAGGGGTCTACTATGAGAACCTGCAGACAGACATCTACGATCACAATATCAGAAGCGATATGCAACTGAAAGCCATAACTGTTGCGGATGTCCTGGCAACAACCAGCGGCCAGCCCGAGTTCTGGAACATAACAAACGTGAGGACTGTCGGGCTTTTTGACTCTGGCAATTTCAATGCAACCAAATTCGAACAATTAAAAAACATGAACTATGGCATTGTGAAGTCAATGATGGGAATCGGTTCCTATAACTTCCTTATTTCGCTGAAGAATGAGAGCGACTATGTTATAGAGAGCGGCGGGACCACCTATTCCTTCGGCTTGAACTTGTTAAACGTAAAGGAAGCCATAGCTGTGAAAAGACTGGGCATTGCTGAATTTAATGGAAAAGTCAAGAAAACCATAATGGAGGTTGTACTTTGGCTAGAAGAGGCATAGTCCTAACTCTGGATGCTATAATAGCATTCGGCATAATGACAGTTATAATCTCGAGCCTTGTCTTCATCAGAATCGAAGCCAAATCACCCTATCTTGCATCCCAACAGTTGCACAGTCTATCCGAAGACATTTTGACAGTGCTCTCGAACTCAAAGCTCAAGGATGTTGTGGACCAGAGTCTGCTGGATGCATACATAGCAAACGGCGTTCTAAACCAGAGCGACTTGGATGAAAAAACACTGGAGGTAGTGGGTGCATTGTGGGCAGGAGAGAAGGACGATGAGGCTAAGAACATAACCAAGAACATATTGGACGGCTTCGTACCAAGCAACATAGGATACCAGCTGATAATAGACGACAATGACGTCTACAATTCCTCTGACACTGGAAGACCGCAAGAGCAGGAATCAGACATAAAAATATCTTCCAGAAGAATAGTTTCTGGTTACAAGAAGTACATGCCTGTGTCAGGCTTTGTCGCCAGGGCATGGGCAACAAAGATTACAAAAACCGTTACAAAGTTAATACCCATGAATCTTGTGTGGGGGGAATACTCTGACCAGAGATACTGGTACAACGGTTATGCCCCACAGGAAATAAGGGACCAGGACGAGTGGGCAATCATGCAGAAGAACTTCACGATACCAACTGATGCTAACATATCATACGCCTACATGCAGTTGGCTTTGGACAACGATTATACAAAGGTTTTCATTAACGGGGAAACTGTTTTCGACGACTACGGCTTAAGGGGCGACATCAGGGAAATCGACATAACCGGTGATGTAGAGCCGGGCCTGAACACCATAGAGATGGAATTCAAAAACTCGGGAAACGACATAGCCCACTTCCACCCCGGAAGCTTCATAAAGATAAAATACAACACAACCCAATTGGAATCCGGCACCAACAAAACGATTTTTAATGCCAGCCGCATAAGAGGCGTGCCAGCAGCAAATCAAATAATACCATTTTTTGTCAGCACGCCGATAAACAATGTTACAGCGTTTGTTGAAGTTGAAGACATAAATGCATTTTTGCTCCTCACATTGAACTACAAATATAATCCAGCAGACCCAATGGAGAATGTCCTCCTGTACAGGGAGTATGAAACACATTCTTGCAGCGAATTTACAACTCAGGAAAACTGCGAGACATCACCACAATGCTCCTGGAACCCTTCAGCCCAAAATATTACTGTTTTCTATGACGGCTTCGAATCTTGGTCAACATATTATGACTGTGGTTTTAGCTCTGATTGGACAAGCTGCCTGGACACCTACGACACATATATAAGAGGCTCTTACACGTCAGCAAACGGCTCAAGTTCCCTAACCACATACGACTGGGACAGCGACGGTTTTCCAGGAAGTGAAGGCCTAATCAAATGTTTAGACCTAAGCCACTACTCAAAGGCGTACCTCACGTTTTGGTGGAGAAAATACGGCCTAGATTACGGAGAATATGGAAGAATAGATATTAATGACGGCTCTGGATGGACCAACATATGGAACAGCGGAACTGGCTCCTCATCAAGCTTTTCAGAAAGCCAGATAAACATAACAGACTACATAAGTTCTGACACGTGCATAGGCATACACATGAGGGCCTCCCGTGACAACGAGTGGGTAAGATATGACGACCTGAGAATTAAAGGAACATCAAACGGCATATGCGAAAGCACAGAAGAAGATGTTAAAGACATGAGCTACGAAATATTTTTCAATGAAACTGGAGCCCTGATAAGAGAACTAAATTCCACGGGGAGTCTCCTGAATGAGTGGCTCAACAGCAACATAACAATAAACAGCATTTATAACAATATGACCAACACTTTGGGAATATACGCTGACATAAGACCCCCGACAAACCAAATTGTGGAAGGCACCACTGATGTTGACTGGCAAAGGCTGGGAATGTACGCTCACGACGAAACAGCCGGCCACGGCCCCGACTATTTCTGCTACATAACTGATAGATCAAACGTGATACTCCATCATGTTCCACCAGAATACGGTCTGGAATACGGAAAAATAGACATTACCGCAGTGCAAGACTTTACAACCCAAGAAAAACCGTGCATAGAAAAGAATGTATGGTCGTGCAAGGACGCGGTTCTCAATTTCAATTTCAATTTTTCAACGGATATAATTTTGTCAAGAGTGATAGGAACGCAGTCTTGGGGCGGCATGGACAACGGCTATAATTTCATTTGGATGTGGAACGAGGGCGAACAAGAGGAGGAGAATCTGGCCCTTGACTTGGACACGCCTCCAGGAACATTTGCCTATCTGCCAGTGCAGTACTTTGAGACAGATGAAACCAATCATATTAGAGTAGGGGACAAGGACAGTGGAAGATATCTGAATACAGACGTATCATCCTTGATGGGTAGCAGAAGGTCCATGATAGAATACACATTCACAGCACCGTCGCAGGTCGGCTACGGGAACATTTTCGAGACACAAAACGAGGCAACAGAGGATGCAGAGGACAGGCTAAACCAGATACTTGGAGAGTATGCAAGCGCTACTTTAATAAAAAAGGATGTGAACCAAGTCAGCGGCGTGCCCTACATGTGGGGGCCTGTTGACGTAAGATTGAATGTATGGGTGTAATCATGAAAGGTATTTTTTACAGTGTCATGGTGTCTTTGCTAATTGTTCCTATACTCGCCCTTATTCTGTTCAATTCTCAAACTGCAGAGAGCAATGTGGAAATTAACATCAGGTCAAGCGAGATTGAATATTTGACAAAGAGCATAGAAGAAGACTTGGACAGGTTCATAGAAATAGCGGGAAAGAGAGCCCTGATAGCTGCTGTGTCTTAGGTTATTACAGACGGCAAAGGCCTTGATGACGCTCCATCAGTCTTGTCTGAGCTTATAGAGAACGGGACAATAGACGGCGAGATAGCCCCTCTTGTCGACACCAACAACCTCAACGTGTGGAAGGGAAATATCAAAAATATAGTGGAAGATGCTGGCTTTGAATTTGAATTCCAAAACCAAGAGGAAATCAAAATAGGCCATAACGACAGCTTCCATGTCATGTTTGAGATAAACTTCTTCATCAATGTCTCGGAAAGTGATGCAAAGATGGGGATTGCCAAGAACATAACCAGAGGTATACCAGTTTCCATAGAAAAAATAGAGGACCCCTTATTTCCCCTCAACAGCTTCAGCCGCATAATAAGAGTAATAGAGGCATCCAATAATTCCAAAAAAACCGAATACCTTGTCAGCGGCGCAAACGCCTCAGGCTTTGCGAGCGGCTACGCGCTTGTCAAGAATTCAGCAGACGTTCGGGCTGGTGATTGCAACATCAACAAGATACTTGTAACGGACACTGTGTCATCAATACTCGGGATAGCATCATCTTGTGGGGGCGTGGTGTCTGAGGGAGACTTGATAATACCCCCCAAAATAGCAGGAAAAGCCATAACAGGAGCCTCGGGAGCAAGGGGGAAAATAGAAAACAACACCAAGATATACTTGGACGAGACAACCAAAAAGGTCTGGGACCTGAGCAACCTGACTTCGGACCTGAATGAGGGCTATTATCATAATTCAACTGCTGGCGCCAGTTTCCTGGACAGATTGGAAGGCAACACAACACTTTCTCCAAAGTATAAATATGGACTAGAGACATTTATTAATTTAGAAGAATTTTTACTGGCTGGAGTTCCAGTAGAAACAACAAAAAGTTGTCTTGACCACAGGTACTGGAACAGTATAGATGGCTCCAGTATGAGAAACGGGAATTACGATCCTGCATTCAGCTTGTTCAAGATAGACGCAAGCTATGCAGACGACTATGGTATAGATGAATTAATTTCATGATAATTATGAAAGAGATGAAAATAGAGACTCCTATTGACGAACTTGTGGAACTGTTGAAAGAGAAGAGGAAGATAACACTAAACAGGGCAGCCTCAATTCTAGGAGTGGAGACCTCAAAGGTCGAGGAGTGGGTGAAGATTCTGGAGGAGCATGGATTTGTGGAACTAATATATCCCACCCTAGGAGAGCCGCAGATAATACTAAAGAATATCAAAGGGAGGAATATAACAAAAAAAGCCAAGGAATTTGAAAAGAAAAAAGACAAGGTCGAAAAGAGGGCTGAAAAATTTGACAGGGAAATTGAAAAGACTGAAAAGATAATCCAATTAAAGGGCAGAAAATTCGAGAAAATAGAAAAAGAACTTCATAAAAAAATAAAGGAGCTTGACAAGAACCTGAAAAGCCTGAAACCAATAGAAAAGAAGAGAAGGGAAATGGTCAAGGAGTCAGAGGAAATAAAGGCAATAACGGATTCTGTAAGCAAAAATCTTGAAAACGTAAGCACAGACATCAGAAGGATGGAAGAAAAAATAAACCAGCAGATCGAAATGTTGGAGGAGCACGGCGGCAAGACAGAAGAGCTTGAGGCAACCAGAAAAGAGATAGAGAAAGAAGTTGAAAAGCTGAACCAGGAAGCAAAATTATTGAAGCTCATAGCTAAAAAGTCCAGACCCCCAAAGTTCCACATAAAGCTGTTTGCCAAACACGATAAAAAAGCCAAGAAAATAAAAGCCAAAAAGGAAGACATGAAGAAGAGGGCTGAAAAAATAAAAATGAAGTTAGAGGAAAAAAAGAAGCATACTGAAAAGAAGGGCAAGTTTTTCGGCCTGATAAAATAAGGTGCGCTCATGGAAATAATAGGAAGCTATACTGTAATTTCAGAGAACGTTCCCGGAGAAGTCAAAATAATAAAAAAGCCTGAGGAGTACACGCCTGTCTACGAGGTCAAGTTCCCGACAATAGAGCCTGCAACCCAAGCAGTTCTAGATTCCATAAAGGAGAGGCTGATAGAAGTAGTGAAGATCAAGATATCAGAGATTCTCGACCCGAAGGCAAATGAAAGCATAAAGAACAGGTTCATAGAAAGCGCCAGGGAGTCCATATCCAACGAGCTCCCGGCGCTGGATGAAAACAAAAAAAATATTCTGGCAGGCCACCTTGTCCACGAGATGCTCGGGCTGGGTAGAATAGAGGTCCTGCTGAACGACGCCAATCTGGAAGAGATTGTCATTAACAACTCAACAGAGACAATCTGGGTCTTCCACAAGGAGCTGGGCTGGTTAAAAACAAACTTGGTCGTGCCCACTGAGGAGCAGATATACAACTATGCAAGCCTTATCGGGAGAAAGGTCGGGAGGCAGATAACAAATCTAGATCCCTTGATGGATGCTCACCTCACAACCGGTGACAGAGTTAATGCTACACTGTTTCCCATATCAACAAAAGGAAACACCATAACAATAAGAAAGTTCAGGAGGGATCCTTGGACAATAATCCACTTCATAGATCCAAAAATAAAAACAATCTCCCCTGAGGTCGCTTCACTTTTGTGGCTGTGCATACAGTACGAATTGAACATACTTGTGGCTGGCGGCACTGCGTCTGGAAAGACTTCTATCCTGAACGCCCTAATGGCCTTCATGCCGCCAAACCAGAGAATTATTTCAATAGAAGACACAAGAGAGCTAAGACTTCCTGATTTCCTGCACTGGATTCCACTGACAACAAGAGAGCCGAACCCAGAGGGCAAGGGAGAGGTCTCAATGCTTGACCTCCTGGTAAACTCGCTTAGAATGAGGCCCGACAGGGTTGTGGTAGGAGAGATAAGAAGGCAGAGGGAAGCAGAAGTCCTATTCGAGGCCATGCACACTGGTCACAGTGTCTATGCCACTTTGCACGCAGACAGGGCTGAGCAGGTTGTCAGAAGGCTGACCAACCCTCCGATAAACCTGCCTGAGAGCCTTCTGGAATCTTTGCATCTGGTCCTTGTCCAATACAGGCACAGGAGATACGGAATAAGAAGAACCCTTGAAGTCGCGGAGTTTATTCCAGGAAGAGCTGGACAAACATTGTTCTCATCAAGGCTGGAGATATTGTACAGGTGGAGACCAGCAACAGATACAATTGAAAAGGTAAAGAACAGCGTCAGGTTGTTGAACGAGATAAGGCTTCACACTGGAATGACAGATGATGAGATGAAGGAAGACCTGAAAGAGAAGGAAAAGATACTCGAGTGGATGCTCCAGAACAACATAAAGACTGTCAACACTGTTGGAAAGGTCGTTGCTGAGTACTATCATGATAAGGACAATGTTTTGAAAGTCGTCAAGGAAAATGGAAAGCCTGAAAAAATAATTGGCAAGTCTCTGTTAAAGGAGATAAGGGAAGCTGTCTGATATGGCAATACCGTTTGTGCCGTTCCCCATGAGGAAAGCCATCAAAGAGTCCAAGGTCTTTGAGAGATTCGGGAATGTCATATGGAAGATGAACCCCTCCTTAAAGCTGCACCTCTACCAGGCTGAGATTCGCCTGCACCCAAAGGTATACTCCTCCATCATAGCATTGACAACAACATTCTATTTCGGCGTCCTGACAATGCTCATATTTCTTGTCAGCCTAATCGCAGGCAGCCCCGACATAGTCCTTCCCTTGCTGGTCGGCTCTGTTTTTTCAGTATTCATATTTTTCTATCTGATCAGATACCCGAGGCTTGTGGCAATAAGGAGAATGAAAAATCTTGAGTCGGATCTGTTAAACGCCTTGGAGCACATACTGATAGAGATAAAGTCCGGGGTCCCGCTGTTCAACGCAATACTCAGCGTCAGCCAGGGCTACGGGGAAATAAGCGATGAATTCAGGACAATTGTCATGGAGATAAATGCGGGGACATCAACAATCGAAGCTTTCCAGAGGGCCTCCCTAAGGAACCCGTCCTTGCACTTCAGGAGAGCAATATGGCAGCTGACCAACTCAATGAAGGTGGGCGGAGACCTTTCCTGCGTCCTAGAATCCATTGTCAGGTCGCTGACACAGGACCAGATGATCGCAATAAGGAAGTACGGTCAAGAGCTGGGCCCCTACACCCTCATATATATGATGGTTGCTGTGATAATGCCGTCACTAGGAATCACCTTCATGATAATCCTGTCCTCGTTTTCAGGAATGGTGGTCCCTCCCATAATATTCCCTCTTATAATCGTAGTGCTGGCGATATTCCAGTACTTCTATATGGGCATAATCAAGACAAAGAGACCCATGATGGTGAAATAAATGAAAAGAAAAAAAATCAGCAGGATAAGAGATAAACTGTTTTATTTCACGCCAATGAAGTACAAGCAGTCACTTGTGAAGCAGCTCGTTTATGCGGGCGTCAAGGAAAACATAATCGAGAGGTTTATTGGCTTCACCTTCTTTTTCTCAATATTCCTAGGCTTTGTTATTGCCTTTGACCTGTTCTTAATAGGATTCGGCATCAACGGAATCATCATAGGTCTGGGAGTAGGAGGACTAACGCTGGGAATTATCCAAGTCATGATTATCCTAATAGCAGACTCAAGGGCATCTCAAATTGAGGAGGTACTGCCCGACGCTCTCCAGCTGATGTCAGCAAACATAAGGGCTGGCATGACTGTTGATAGGGCAATACTTCTTGCGGCAAGGCCTGAGTTCGGATTACTTGAAGAGGAGATAAGGAGGGTCGGGGCAAAGACTGTTGGAGGAAAGCCCATCAAAACAGCACTTCTCGAAATAAAGCAGAGGGTCAAATCCGACATTCTGGACAAGGCAGTCAAGCTGCTGATTGAGGGCATTGAGTCTGGCGGTGAACTGGCTCACCTATTGGAGGAGACTGCCAACAACATAAGGGTCACGCAAGCCATGAAAAAGGAGATAAAGGCCTCTGTCACAACGTATTCAATATTCATCCTTTTCGCAGCTGTTTTCGGCGCACCAATGTTGTATGCCATGAGCCTGTTCTTTGTGGAGGTCATGACAAAGCTGTGGTCGCCCGAGGTGCTGGGGGGCATAGAAATCACAGGAAATGTCGAGATGGCAGGAGGATTCCTCTCAAAGGCAAGCGCCCCGCAGATAACCCCTGACCAACTGTTCTGGTTTGCCTTAACATCAATAGCTGTCACAACCTTCTTCGGCTCCCTGATAATAGGGCTGATACAGACAGGGAGGGAGAAGAACGGCCTGAAATTCATACCCATGTTCATGCTAGGTTCAATAGCAGTATTCTTAGTAGCATTCTTCCTAATTAACACGTTATTCGGCAGCTTTTTCCAGTTATAGAAAACTTTAAGTATCGGGTTAACAAAATAAAATTAACTAAATAGGAGGTATGAAAATGAAAGGACAATCAGCAATAGAGTACCTAATGACCTATGGATGGGCTATTTTGATAATTTTGATAGTAGCAGGAGTCCTAGCTTGGTACGGCTTCTTCAACCCAGCAGCTTCATTGCCTGCAACAAAGACAGGGTTCTCAGAATTGGATGTTGTATCGCCTTGGGATATGAGCTCAGCAGATGTTCTCAGAATCGAGCTGGAGAACAGGGTCGGCCAGACAATAAATATAACAAGCATCACTGTGGACGAGGGAACTACACTGCCAACATCGCCTACAAGCTGTACTGGTTTTACACCATTCACTATAGCGGCAGGTGGCAGGTCAGCCCTTCAGACACTAAATTGCTCTGGCGCAAGCACAGGAAGCACGGGTGACAACTACAATGTGTATGTTATTGTGACCTACACAGCAGGAAGCTTGACAGGCTTGAAGAGCACAGGAACTCTAAGCGGTTCACTGAGCTAGTCTTGAAATTTTTTAATTTTTTCTTTTATTTTTCTTATTTTCTTAGATATTTTTTGAAATTTTTTAGGTTTAGAAATTTCGAATCTCTTGAAGGATGGATAAAAAGATTATTGAAAGGGGGATAAAAACTATTAATTGCTGGAGATTATAATTCCGTATTCCCTCCGGCCCTCGTCTTTTCAGTTTTGAGATTTCAGTTCTAGCTTCTTTCTTGGCATTCTTTTGGTTTCTGAAACGAAGGACATATATAAGAAGAGGGATATAGTTGAATGACACTAGAAAGAGATAAAGCCCTAAGATTGTCTCAAAAAACAGGATTCCTAGTGCCATTATTCCGAACACACCAAAGAAGAATTCTGAAGCAATGGGCACCCAGCCGTTCAAGGAAACATCAAGAGCTGCCAGTTTTCGTATGCTTATTACATTACTAAAAGGCTTCTTCATTTTAATGCAACCAGTTCGCTTCTCTCCATGCTTCTGAGGAACCTCAAGGTGTCCAAGGACATCTTTTCCCTATCTATTTTAGGGTATAGGTTGCTCATAAAATTCACTATTTGGCTCACTTTTCTGCCATCGCAGAGACCGTAGATTTCCCTTGCAGTAGAATTGAGGACCAGTATCTTCTTGTCCTTTCCCCTCACAAAAAGGAATTCCTCATCCTCCCTGAATTTTTTTATGTCCTGCCTTTCCGGCACAAGGCTTTCCAAGGTTTTAATGACATATCTGTGCATTTTATCACCTTATCAGAATATCCTCATCGATGTAAGGCCTTGGATGCACCCTCAGCATGTCGCTCTCTTCCTTCAAAGAGCCTATGTATTTCAACACCTTCTCGTTCCTCCAAGCATGCTTGCCTATCTCCCACATGTTGGGGAGACTCTCATCCATCACATTGCCTATCTTGAAGGGTAGGACGCAGTCCAGCTTGACATCGCCGTTGGGCCTTATCAGGATAACGTTGCAAGGCTCCAGTATCCTGTACCTGAGGTAGAAGACGGGATCAGTCGATGTCATTATCTCCATGCTTCCCGTGTACTGGTCATGCCGCCTCTTCAACAACTGGTAAATCTGGTCCATTTTCTTCTTGCTAATGTCTATGTCTTTCCTGTTCTCTATGGCCCTTCCAGTGTAAGTAAACCTTCCAGTTATCATCCTCCTAGCACCCAAAAGATAGGAAGTCTCAATCATCTCGTCCACGTAATCCATGTTGTCCTTCTGTATAACATGAGATACGACCAGAGGCATTCCTACCTGGGAAACCAATTTGGCAGCGTTGACAGCCCTCTTCCAGCTTCCTTTCACTCCTCTTATTTTGTCATGTATCTCGGGCCTGGAACCGTCTATGCTAACCTGAACCCAGTAGTAGTCATACTTGGACAATCTATCTATAACATGCTCGTCCATCAGCATGCCGTTGGTGACTATGACGAACCTGACTCCTCCGTCATGCAGAACGTCCATTATTCTGTATAAATCATCTCCAAGAAGCAATGGCTCGCCTCCGGACATAACGCACTCAAACACCCCTATGTCTACTAGCTGCTTGGCAACATCCAGCCACTTTTCCATTGGTATGTCAGGCTGTCCCCCACCAGACTTGTTATAGCACTGCTTGCATCTCAAATTACACTTGTGAGTCAACTCCAGCTGGCAACCCAGTGGACCACCAAGCTCCTTAGGGTAGATTTTCCTCCCTTGAACGTCCTTGAAAATCCTATCAGCCACTTTTAGCATTTCCACCTGATTGCCCTTCACAGGGACGGAGGGTATGAGCTTCTCTTCTCTGAGATCCGAAACCATTTGCTGGAAGTCAAACATTTACTCGCCTCTCCAAAGTATTTTGAGAGCCTCTGGCTGATGTTGCAACTGCCGCAATAAGCCCAAGACCAATTGCAACAGGGAATGCTGTGATAGTCGTCTTTCCCGCATCCTCCAACGGCCCGTCAAAGTAAGAAATTGCAGGTTCTGTATACGAAATTTTTGAGCGATACAATTTCTTCACCTTCCCAATGGTTTGTCTGAACTCCTTGATGACGTGAGAACGCTCAAAAGAGCCAGACCAACCGCGGCTGCCGTGGCAACCATTGCTGTCATGGTCTTTTCAGACGCCTCCACAATGCCGTCGAAGTAAGATACCGATGGTTCGGCGTAGTTCCTTGACGAATAGCCAATTGAATCTTTCATCTCATACTCCATTTTTATCACCTCAGCAATTTTTTATTAGCAAACTCATTTTCTCCAGAGTTGAAAAGATGTTCTGAAGGTTTGCCGTTATAAGAGGAACTTGGAAATTGCTTTTCTCCATCTCGGCTTCAATTTCCTCAATCAAGACACCTTTGCCAGGAACGTTCCTCTTGCCATTCCTGATTCTGTGAACCCCGCAAGTGGGAGAGAACTCAACACCCAAAATTCCAAGAACCTTATAATTGGCATCCAGGTATTTTTTAACATCCTTCAAAATCTTTATAGAGATTTTTCTGCAATGTTCCCTGTATTTTTCCCTATCCCTTATTTTCTTTATCAGTTTTCCGTTATATTCTATCTCAGGACAGGGAAGTTGAATAATGCCTATTCCCGATTCTGTGAAAATGTCTACAAGCTCCTTGGTTGGTTTAGAATTATTTTTTATGCCAGGATTCAAAATACAGTGCGGAACAAACACTACTCTCTTTTCTTCCATGAAAAATAATATAAATGAGTAATGGGTTATTGCTTACTTACCACCGAGGGTAGTCAATCAAACCAGAAGTCCCTGAAGCTCGGGAATAGGAGACAGCATACCTAAATATGCTATCACAAATAAAGTCGCCAGAGCCGCCGCGACTATAGCTATTATTATCATTGGCAACAACCATGACAAGACTGCCCTTCCTATGCTGTATTTGTGGGTCTCTTTAAGAGCTAGCGTCAATAAATAAAGTCCGTAAAGGGAAAGCAGCAGAGCCAGCCAAACTCCGACAACAGGGATTAGCATTATCACTGCTGTTATTATTGAAAAGGGGGCCGAGTAAAGGGCCACCAGATAGCTCTGTGTTATGTAGTCTCCCTTGCCGCCAAGCAAGCGCGCGAACACATAATTGACTCCCGAGCCGAACAGCCAACTCGCAACGGACAGTACGGGATAGAATATTATGAAAATCAAAGCCGTCATCCAATTAAGGCTTGATACGCCTATTATAAAACCTGTTATTGCACCTGCCA